>CBJMBI010000925.1:0-1503 GCA_966427955.1 uncultured Ktedonobacterales bacterium | reverse complement strand
AGTTGAGCGCAATTTTCAATGGGCACTAGACGATCTACTCAACAACAAACCCCCTAAGCAGCCATCTCAAGAGATACTGGCAACCATCCCGCCGGGTGCTGCAAGCCAGATTATCACGTCCCTGTGTGAGGCAGAGAAAGAAGGTGGTGAGGTAGGTGTACGAAAGGCTTTTGTCGCACTCTGCAAAAGCTATGATTGGCTGAAGGACCTTAAGAATAAGCCTATCCCACCCAGACCAGGAACGGAAGGTGAGCAGGTACAGGAGCAAGAACAAACATTCAAGTTTCTTGAGTTTAAGGACTTACGCTCTTTACCTAAGCCAGAATGGTTACTCTACAATGTACTGCCTACAAAAGGCGTTAGCTTCATCTATGGTCCTCCCAAAAGCGGTAAAACATTTGTGATGGTAACTATTGCAGGTAGTGTTGCCTCTGAAAATATTAATTGGATGGACCTAGCTACCAAACATGGTCATGTGATCTATATAGCGGCTGAAGACATTGACGAGGTAGCCAGACGCTTTATAGCCTGGGCAGATGTCAACAAAATCAATGATCTTCCAAATCTTCACTTCTTCCCATGCCCATTGGCATTAGCCAAGGATACCCCACGTTTTATGGACGCTATTGATAAGCGGTACCCAGATGCAAAGATTGTTTTATTCGTAGTTGATACCTTGGCTATGTGTTCACTCGGAGTAGATGAGAACGCAAAGAAGGACTTTGATGCTGTCTTAGGATCACTTGAAGCCCTATGGAGAAAATATAACTGCTGTGTTGTGGCTGTCCATCATTCAGGTAAGAATGGAGAAATGCGAGGGACATCCTCTATGGATGGAATAGCCTATAGCAAGATAGAGATTTCAGCAGTAGAAAATCGTGTTGCTATGAAATGCAAAGAGAAACGTAGGGGTAGAGCATTTGATGATATCTGGTTTGATGAGAAGATTGTCCAGATGGACACATTAGATGAAATGGGTTTTCCAGAAGTAGCACGCGTCTTGGTCAAGGCAGATGGGACAGCCTCATCCAATAAAAATGAGAAGCTAACAAAATTGCAGACTGCCATATTGCAGCATACCAGCAACCTCGGAGGTACTAGAGTGCCCAGGACTGAAGTCATGAAAGCCTGTGAGATTGATAGAAACCACGAACCTAGTTTTGTTAACGCTGTATCCATACTAGTGCAGAAAGGATACCTAGAAACACCACATACAGAAAAACAGCGTACATACTATACTCTCACGTTATCTGCTATAGAGTTACTACAAAATTTGGAACTGTAGCAAGTTAGTAGCAATAGCAACAACCTATAGATACTTGTTGCTATTGCTACACCACCCCTATAGGGGTGTAGCAAGTAGCAACAACAATAGCAAGTCATAGAGGGAAGCAAGCAAATGAAATCTAACCTTCTTGCTGAGATGCAAACAGACGGGTTCAGGGGAAAGAAAGTATCTTCCACCAGAGGTGGTGAATGGCAGGGACCATGCATTCTGCAATG
>CBJMBI010000924.1:0-1506 GCA_966427955.1 uncultured Ktedonobacterales bacterium | reverse complement strand
GCCGCTATGGAGATAGCCCTAAAAATAGCCTTTCAATACTGGCAGCAGTGTGAGTCACCCAAACCTCACAAAACGAAGTTTTTCTCTCTGAGCAATGCTTATCATGGGGATACGGTGGGTGCAATGAGCGTGGGAGCCATCCCTCTCTATCAGCAAGTATATGATAAGCTGCTCTTTCCCAAAATTCAAGCTCCAGCTGCCTACTGTTATCGCTGCCATCTCTCTAAATCGTACCCGTCGTGTCATTTTGCTTGTCTGGAAGAAGTCGAGCGTGTTATTGCAGAGCATGCCGATGAGCTTGCAGCAGTTGTCATGGAACCACTAGTACAGGGAGCTGCAGGCATATTGGTGTATCCTCCTGGCTATACGCGTGCGGTCTGGGAGATCGCGAAACGTCATCAGATCTTATTTATTGTGGATGAAGTGGCAACAGGTTTTGGTAAAACGGGAAAAATGTTTGCCTGTGAACATGAAGGTATCGAGCCTGACCTGATGGCAGTAGGGAAGGGTATTACAGGTGGTTACTTACCATTAGCTGCAACTCTGGCTACTGAGGAGATCTACCGGGCTTTCTTAGGTCCAATTGAGCAACAGCGAACCTTCTACCACGGCCATACATACACGGGAAATCCCTTGGCTTGTGCTGCTGCACTTGCCAACCTTGATCTCTTTGAGCAAGACCAGACACTTGAGCGGCTTCAACCAAAGATTGCATTGCTGACCCAACAGTTAGAGCACTTCAGGTCTTTATCTCTAGTGGGTGATATTAGGCAATGCGGTTTTATGGTAGGTATCGAACTGGTGCGAGACAAGCAAACTCGTGCCCCTTTCCCAGCTAAAGAGAAGGTTGGTGTACGCGTGATAAAAGAGGCTCGTCAGAGAGGGGTCATTCTACGTCCCTTATCTGATGTCGTGGTCATCATGCCTCCTCTTTCAATCACTGAAGAAGAGTTGCAGATTCTGTTAGATGTCACCTATGATTCGATCAATAAGATTGCAGGTGAATTCGCATGAGCAAGGGTTATTTCATTACTGGAACTGATACCGGGGTTGGCAAAACCGTTGTAACCGCGTTGCTTGCTAGTATGCTTAGCAAGCGAGGCTTGCGAGTGGGAGTGATGAAGCCTGTGGAGACAGGATGTCCACGAGAAGGTGATCGTCTTGTGCCGCAGGACTCTCTTTTCCTGCGTCAGGTCTCTGGCTGTACTGCTCCCCAAGAACTGGTCACTCCCTATACGTTTGCAGAACCATTGGCACCTGCTATAGCTGCTGAGTTAGCAGGGAGCACGATCGAAATGAAACGTATCCGTGAGTGCTATGAGCAGCTTCTCGCCGAGCATGACGTTGTCTTGGTAGAGGGAGCAGGTGGGCTACTGGTTCCTCTGACAGCGCAGCTCTGTATGCATGATATCGCGGTTGAATTGAACCTGCCTATACTCGTCGTAGCATGTAATAGGTTAGGTGCCATCAATCATACCGTGCTTACAGTGACTGTTGCTCGTGGAC
>CBJMBI010000923.1:0-1507 GCA_966427955.1 uncultured Ktedonobacterales bacterium | reverse complement strand
GTATTTGCTACAACTGCGTTTCTCCATTCATCTGCTTTTGTTTGTCTGGTCACATTTAAACTAAGATTTGGTTGAAGCATGTGTTGCCGGAGTTCTGTGCGAGGATAGTCCATTGCTGCCTCACTAAAGTAGCAAAAACGCCAATCGAAAGGGCGATAAAGGCAGGGTATGTTATGTATCTGCCATTCGCTATCATTGCGAAGCATTTGACGTGCTTTGGCTAATTTCCAATCGCGGTTGTCAGTAAGGCTGTATTTTTCAGCATACTCCTGATCTGAGATATGCTTATTACGCATTTCTTGAATGCGATTATGGAGTACCTCCTGATCAAAATCGATAGCAAAGCGATCTCGGTGAGTCTGGAAACCTAGTACGTTTGTTGGCATTATCTCGGTTAATTTCCAACCTTTCTCATATTCTGCTCGTAGGTTAATGTCCTGGGGAATAAAAAGGTAGAATGGCGATTGAGGTACAAGAGTAGTCCATTGAGTTATAGTAATATCACTATTGAGAAGGGTCTGGTATTTAGCCTCCCGTAAACCCCATGAATGGGCATGGTGAACAGTAGCGTATCCCTCTTTACTTGCAAGATGCTTTACAAAGATCCCAATTGCTACACCTTGTTGAATATCAAATACATTTTGATCTGGTGATCCATCTGAGCTACGCTCTTTCTTTTTGCTATTACCATGTAGATCAAGTATATAAATATCGTCAAAAGTCTGTAAAAGAGCCTGACGCATACCACGAAAGGTTGGATTGTCAAGGTAGCCATTGTTAGAGATAAAGGCAAGTATGCCATATCCTGTCTGCTCTATTCGCCACTGTGCAAAACGAATGAACTTTACATAGTCGTCATTCAGCCATTTGGGATTTCTCTCACCTAGTGGCTTTCCATCTACTTCAAAATAGTTTGCTGTCGCTTTTCCAGTTTGCTTATCTTTTCCTCTCAATAATTCATGAATCCACGTTCCGTTATTTGCAGAATGACCAGAATAGGGAGGGTTTCCTAGTACAACCATCACTGGTACATCATGTTTGGCTTGTCCAGCGGCTGTAGCTTCTTCTACAAGCCATTCGACAAAGGGTAGTCTCCCATGCTCGTAACTTTCCTCAAGTGTGTTTGTCAGATAGACACGTAACCGCTCGTTACTCTTAAAGTCGTAACCAGTGTCCTTGAGTTGTAAGCCTAGTTTCATATGAGCTACTGCATATGGGGCCATAAGAAGCTCTAGCCCAAAGATACGTGGAAGCAAGTGTCGTGAGACATAGCTTGACCACATGCCTTGGTTTCCTGCAAACGATTCATGGATGAGATTTATAACACTATGGAGGAATGTTCCTGGACCAGTGGCTGGATCAAGAATTTGTACTCTATGCGTCTCTGATACGGTCTTTCCACCTGTGGTTTTGCCTTGTATCTTACTAGTATCAGCTAGACCATCAGGAAGGTGGAAGGTTGTTTTGAGCAGGTGGTCGACGCTGCGTACAATGTAGGATACAACAG
>CBJMBI010000922.1:0-1507 GCA_966427955.1 uncultured Ktedonobacterales bacterium | reverse complement strand
GCAATCACTCCTGCTTCACCATTGGGGTCCTGGCGAGGACCATACACGTTGCTGTAGCGTAAAATAGTATAATTTAGCCCTTGTGCTTCTTGCCAGCAACGTAAGTAGTGCTCGGCGGCCATTTTTGTAATGCCGTAGGGAGACTCTGGGCGTTGGATGCTCTTTTCATCAATAGGTAAGTGAGCGGGTGTGCCATAGGTTGCAGCAGATGATGCAAAGATAATCTTACGAGTATTGGTACGTGTGCAGTTTGTCAGCACATTCAGCAAGCCAAGTATGTTGACACGGGCATCAAGTTGTGGATCTTTTGTCGAGACGGCGACGCTGTGCTGCGCTGCGTGGTGGTTGACAATTTCTGGCATGACCTCATCGAAGATTTGTGCCAGTTTGGCCTCATTTGTAATATCTGCCTGATAAAATTGGGCTCGTGGATTCAGATTAGTCTCTTTTCCTCCACCCTCTGCCCACAAATTATCGACAATAGCAACTTCGTGTCCAGCGGCAATGTATTGATCAACAATATGTGATCCGATGAAGCCTGCTCCACCGGTAACAAGTATTCTCATAAAAATCCTTTCTGAAGACCCATTCTGGTCATTACTCATTTTACAGAAGGCGGGTATGAAAGGTCAACTGGAGTGAGGGATCTGTTACATGGACGGGATCAGGCTTCCCGGCTGCTTTGTGGAAGATCTTGCGACGAAGATCTTGCAACAAGGAAGGCGGCGCTACGTAACATTTATGCGTGCTATAATAGCTGAAACACACCGCAATTTTTTCAAGTTCCCAAACATCATAAACTGGACAATGGTACCTGTGCCAGTCAGTGAGGAGTACATGTTTTTATGCAACTGCTAGCAAAGATCATGGGTGATCCCAATAAGAAGGATTTGAAGGCCATTCAGCCTCTGATTGATGAGATTAATGAGCTTGAGCCGAAGATAAAAGGGCTTACTGATCAAGAACTAAGCGCTAAAACTGCAGAGTTTCGTTCGCAACTCTATCTCCATCTTAAAGGTGGCCAGGTACTAGAAGATGAGCTGGTCAAGCTTTTCCGTGAAGCTTTGAATAGTGTCGAGCCACTGGCTACGAATTGTACTGATGAACAATTGCACATGGCAGTGGCCGAATTTCGTCGCAAGCTAGAGCGCCATGAACCAGAGACAGTTCTCAAAGACCGTTTGCCCAATGTGCTCTCAGAATGTTTTGAGCAATCCTACGAAAAGCTTTATCCTCAATTGATGCTCCAACGTGTCTCTCTAGCTATGGATCAGGCCAAAGAGCGCCAGCAGTGGCTTGGTGAGTCTGACAACTCAAAGCAGATTGCACTGACATTGCTCAGAAAAGTTGAGCCTGCCCTGAGAGAAGTGAATGAAGAATTACTAGATGAGGCCTGCGATGCCGCTTGGGAACGTCTACAAGAGCGCCATAATGATTCTCCTAAACATTTGGAACAATTGCTCACTGCTATCTTGAAGCGCCTACAGCCAGAAATCGTGGCCATTAG
>CBJMBI010000921.1:0-1512 GCA_966427955.1 uncultured Ktedonobacterales bacterium | reverse complement strand
ACGCGAGGTTGAGACAGCATTGACTGAGCAAGGAGATGATCGTCTCGAATTGCTCACACGGAAATTGCAAGACATCAGGACATCTCAAAGAGAGCAGGTCTATAACTTCAAACCGCAGTTCGTAAGATTGGCTCCCAATAGAAAGATGCAAACTGCTACCACCCATGTGATCAGCCGAGATGGTACAGCTCTATCAACCTCTTGGGATCTGGCCAATATTTCGCTACTAGAGGCACCTCAAGTGATTAAACGTGATGCTGCCTATCAATTCATTCCCAACTCCAAGAGTCCGTATCCTGAACTACAGGCACCAATTCCAAGCTTGGAAGAGCATATGGAAGAAGTGCAAGATATGCAACAAGCCCTACAACGTGAACAGTTCTATCGTGGCATTATTCGCTATTGGCGTGTCTGCCATGTTTGTCTCGCTCTACTTACCATTGGCCTGACACTCTGGCACCTTGAATATGCCGCAACTATACTGATCCCTATCTGGTTTCATCAGTAAGCAACTCGTTGAAAGAAATTGACGTGTTGAAAGAAGCAGCATTCATGACAATGCGCTCATGTATAACCGATAATATTTGCCCTGTTGAGCAAGGAGATCATCGTGTCTCCCTTGCTCGACTACCCGACCTTGCTCCAACACCACAATCTTATCCGCTTTTTGGATAGTGCTCAAGCGATGGGCGATCACAATGGTTGTACGACCCAGCATTAACCGTTCTAATGCCTCTTGTACCAGTCGTTCACTCTCGTTGTCTAGCGAACTGGTTGCTTCATCCAAGATCAGGATGCGTGGATCGCGCAGAAAAGCGCGAGCAATCGCTATCCGTTGTCGTTGTCCAACAGATAACTTTACACCTCGTTCTCCCACTGGCGTATCATAGCCCAGGGGTAAATTCTCTATGAACTCATCAGCATTGGCTGCTTTTGCCACTGCTCTTATTTCCTGTATAGTTGCATCTTGCTGTCCATAAGCAATATTCTCTCGAATCGTGGTACTGAAGAGTATTGGTTCCTGAAGCACGATGCCAATCTGCTCACGCAAACTTTTTATCTGTATTTGTCTGATATTATAACCATCCAGAGTGATCTGGCCTCCTTGAACTTCGAAGAAGCGAGGAATAAGATCTGCAATTGTTGTCTTACCAGCCCCGCTTGGTCCAACTAGGGCAACTATTTGCCCCGGATGGGCCACAAAGGAGACTTTATGAAGTACTTGCTTATACCCATCGTAGCTAAAATCCACCTGATCCAGACACAGATGCCCTTCTATCGAGGGTAATGGAGGCAATGAGAGGTCATTTTCAATAGCCACTGGCTTATCTAGGATCGCGAACACACGCTCAGAGGCTCCTAGCGCCATCTGGAATTGAGTAAACTGCCCACTCATTGAAATCAGCGGTTGAGAGAGAAGAAAAGTATACATTACAGTTAGTACTAAGTCTGCAATGCTAAGCCTACCATTTGCTACAGCACTTCCTGCAAGCCAAAGGAAGAGACCGATAC
>CBJMBI010000920.1:0-1517 GCA_966427955.1 uncultured Ktedonobacterales bacterium | reverse complement strand
GGCATCTGGATCATACATCGCTTCCATCTCTAGCAGTTTGTCCGTGCCATACTCAATGAGCGCTTCTGCTTCTCCGGCGAATCTCTTCTGGAAGAAGACCCAGAGGCGCATTCCGAAGAAGGAGATGGACATTGTGCCGATGATAGCAGCAAGCTTCAATGCGTTGGCTCCAATCAGGCTACTATTCATGATGTTGGGGAAAACCTTGCCGAGTAGCCACATGAGCGTGTCATTCATCAGTGTAGTTCCGGTAGCTAGCACAGCAAAGCGGTAAATTTCCTGGGAAGTGATCGGATTTCGCTGCTGAAAAGTCCAATACTTGTTCCAGAAGAAGCTGTTAGTAGAGGCGAGCGCTACAGCGATCGAATTATACCCAAGTGTTTTCCAGAGATCTGTAGTCGGATATAACCATAGCAGTAGATTTAAGAATCCAAAATCAATTACTGCATTTGATGTCCCTACAACACAAAAACGCAAAAACTGCCAAATATCGGCTTTCTTGATTTTTTTCAGCATTGCTCTCTTCACTATTTCCAATCTGAACAATTTTTGTGGGATAGTTCTTTCAACTTTCCTTTTGTAATAACGGATGACACGAGAAAACTGTTCGGTTTTAGATGGAAAGTGGACTTTTTGTTAGCTTCCTTTCTGTAACTTATACTCTGACTCCCTACTCCTAATCCGCTTCTGGTTTTGCTCTTATTAAACTAGATGCCAGTGAAGTTTTTCAACCACATCTAGTTGCGTTTTCTCAACTTGACATATATGGGCTTGTCTGCTAGCATCTGCTTGTGTAGGCAGAGCAGTTTTGCCTTCAGGGGCAAATGTTTGCTAGCAGGTAGCATATTGTCTGATTTAGCTACGAAGAGCTATGCAATATGCTCTAATTAATCTAACGATGAATAGTAGCATTACGATACATTTATACTTGCTGGGGCTCTAATGCTCAAGCCTAGAGGCTTTGTTCGCCATATCGATCATCTTTGATAGGGTGCAACGTTTTCTATTTTTAAGGACTGTAACTGTAAAGGAAGGTGTTTTCTAGATGAAACTCAGCGGTACACACAAATTTAAAGCATCTAGCGCACAAGTATTTAACGCTATTCTCGATCCAGAAATTTTGAAAGCTGCTATCCCAGGCTGCAATTCGATTAGGTACGCTACGCCTGACCAGCTAGAGGTTGAGGTTAGCACTCCTCTACCAGGTCTTCACGGGCCATACGGAGTAGCTATTGATATTGCTAATAAGCAGGCTCCTAACTCCCTTGAGCTGCGGGTTCATGCTAATGGAAGGCCTGGCTCTCTTAAGGCAGTCAATAAGATCACCTTAGTCGATGAGGCTGATGGTGCATTGTTGACCTACGATGCAAATGCTGAACTCGAAGGTCTGATCGCTGCCGCAAATAATCCCATTGGTCAGCCTATTGTTAAGAGTTCGTTGAACACCTTCTTGAAGAATCTTGACAAGGCTCTCGAAGCATCTCGCGTCTAAGCCATTTCTTGTAAAGAAGAGCGCT
>CBJMBI010000919.1:0-1522 GCA_966427955.1 uncultured Ktedonobacterales bacterium | reverse complement strand
AATCTTTTACCTGCTTAACCAGGATGCCACCACTATGCAATTACTAGAGACGAAGGTGGAGCACAATTCTCCGGTTTTTGCTGAGATCAGCAAAGTGCTCTATCAACGCCTGCACATTCCTCCTGACGACTGGCGACGCCTGGAAGTGATTTGGGGGCATCATCTGTGGGAGAAGTTACGCGAAATTGGCAAGCAGCGTAAGAGCTTTAACCTGCGTATGCTCGGCGGCTCCCATGTGGGCTATGTCAAAGCTACACACAAGTGGTGGACACCTGTTAATAACCTTCTCAACAGGCTAGGTAAAGCTGATCGTCCGATTTACTTTGTATCTAGTAACACACACAGTCTGGTCAACTTGCTCTCTGATTTTGTGATCAAACATGAGCAGGAATTGGTAGATTTTGCCTTAAATGGTCCAGACCTATACTTGGCTGCTGAGTGCCGTAAACTACAACAAGGCTTAGTACCTGGCAACTGGCAGAATTTCCTTTACTTTGCGGCACGAGAATGGGTGCGTACACCCGCAGGGAAAGAAGCAGCACGTACACGTATTCAGGAAGCGCAGGAACATGGGATCTGGCATGTTGGGGCACATTATGAGCTGGAGATTGATGCTCAGATCTTTGAACTGGCAAAACTACCCTCTAGTCAGATCGACCCACGTTGTAATATGCCTCACATGGATCTCCTGACAAAAAGTGATGCCATCATTCTCAATATTGATTACCCATTGGGCATGGCTGCTTACCGTATGCTACGTGAGATCATGGAAAACCAGTCACAGATCCGTGGCATCTATATCCTAGGCAAAGCGGCAACCCTCAACGGAAGTATTGGCGATGTGATGATCTCCAACGCGGTCATGGATGAGCACAGCCAGAATACCTATTGGCTAGATAACGCCTTCCGAGCACAGGATGTTCAACCATACCTCATCTATGGCTCAGTGCTGGACAACCAGAAAGCGGTGTCTGCTAAGGGAACATACCTACAGAATCGCCAGTATCTGGATTTCTATTACCAAGCCAACTACACAGTTGTCGAGATGGAAAGTGGTCCCTACCTCAATGCCGTCTATGAGGACCAATACTTGACTCGCTATCCCAGTGGGGAGAACATCAATTTCATGCGCCTTCCCTATGAAGTGGGTATCTTGCACTATGCCTCAGATACGCCTTACACCCGTGGCAAAAACCTGGGAGCTGGCAGCCTCTCCTACTTCGGCATGGATTCAACCTATAGTTGCAGTGTGGCGATCGTGCGACGCATCCTCGAACGTGAAATACGTTCCTTGCGCGATCATTTGATGCCTTCCCTGCAAGATGAAACACAGCAGGTCCAAGACTCCAGTTCTCACCCGTCTAGCTAAATGGATGTGGCTAATGGGAGTAGTGCAGTGCCACCCCCTTCTAATTATCACATTAATATGTTAATATATTAGTGTGGTAATAGCTTGCGTACTATAGTTCGCTATGCTAGAATAACTTAGAAGGATAGAGGTTGCAAGATAGGATGCCGAAAC
>CBJMBI010000918.1:0-1524 GCA_966427955.1 uncultured Ktedonobacterales bacterium | reverse complement strand
CCTGTCTTGCCCGCGATCAGTACCAGATGCGTGGACGCACGGTAGGTGAGAAGGTCATCTCCTATCACTTGCAAGTCTTGCAACAGGCTCTGCTGGAGATCCCTCAAGAAGGCTGGGACCAGGTCCATATTCTCGATGAGCAACATAGCGATGTGGATATAAGGATCTGACCTCGCAGAGTTCTTGTTGGAAGTAGGGTATCCGTCATTTTTTTGCAACTCCCATCAACGGACGAGCTGAAGCTGGTTTTGCCCACTATCGTCCCTCGATACATTCACTCGGGCTAAAGCCCTCTGGTCCTGCGTCGGATATTTGAGCAAGAAGCGCAAGAGCCGCAAAAAAAGAGTAGGGATCCGATTATGAGAGTTGAAAATTTAACCAACCAACCCAATCCCACCCCTGCGGACGAGCTGAAGCTGGTCCCTACGTTCACGTGGGCTCAAGCCCTGTGGGCCTGTAGAAGATCTTCGAGCAAGAAGAGCTTTAGCTCCCAAAAGAGTAGGGACCCGATTTATCGCGTCCGCTGTTCTCCTATCAGACATCGTAGGCTTAATTTTTCAACTATCATTATCGCGTCCGTTGATCGTGGGCACACACCTCTTCGCGCAAAACCCTTGGAAGTACTCAGAGTCCTTGTGACGCATGGGTAAGCCTTGGATGCTACGTATAAGAAAGTGACGAAAGTGACTATGTGGACAGTTGAGACACTTGGAACATTGGATTAGGTGTTGGATGTGACATACAGGAAAGTGGCGAATGTGACTATGTGGACAGTTAAGACACTTGGAACATTGGATTAGACTGTGGATGTGATGCATAATATTGTGACCAATGGGACAATTTTTTCTAATTTTACACATTTTACCAAAGTTACCCACTTTATGATATGCATGAGAAAACTATTGAAATGAGAATCTTCACTGTTATTTAGTATACAACAGATGTTATTTCTGTGTCAAGGGTGTGACTGGCGAAAACACCTGCTAAAGCATCTAGATCACATGTCGGCATTCGAGCCCGAGGACAGGGAGGATCGGGAATGGATAGAGAAGACACGGCAACATCTAGGCGTGCTCAAGTCTTACGGAGACAAGCAATTCTTCGAGAATGTCGCGATGAGGCTGTAGCCCGTATACAAGGAGCTGCCAAATTCTGGCGGCTCTTTTTTGTCCCTCTTTTCGACTAGGAATACTAATAGATATTGAGTATACTTGCCATTGTTTCATTGTTTAGTCATGTTTCAAATGAAATGTTTTATACACTTTTGGTGAAAGGATAATGATTATGAAAGATGCAAGACCAACAAATCGAGAAAATACACCAGAAAGACCACTAAAAAGACAGCGAGGTGATGGTGCTTCCAGTGGGGCAAATAACGATGAATACAGGCGTTTGCTCCGAGAACGGCAAAGCAGTGGAGATAGACATAATCAAGTAGGTAGTCGTCAAGAGAATGCTCCGTTAAATCCTAAAGAGAGCGCATACATAAATGCATCGCTAGAGGTCATTGAAAATCATGGTGTG
>CBJMBI010000917.1:0-1526 GCA_966427955.1 uncultured Ktedonobacterales bacterium | reverse complement strand
TAGGATGTTGTTAGCCAGTTGCCAGAGAAATCCATTCAGATCTTTGAGTTCGAAACTCTGGAGGTCTATGAAGATACACAGATAGCGTTCATTCAAATGGGAATGCATCTGGCGTAGCACAGAGGTTTTACCAGAGCGCAACTGGCCATAGAGGACAATCACATTGTCACGATGTTGTCCAATGAGGTTCTGACGGATAAATTCAAAAACGTCCTCCCGACCAAAGAACATCTCGGAGCCAGCGACTGGGCTGCCTACTATGTAGGGATTGGAGTAGTGGCTCACTTGAGAATGATGACTCCCATCAGGGTCCTGGTTAGAAGTTGTATTCTTGCTTGTAATATCATTCGCGTTTGAGCCACTACCGAGATTGGGATCGACGATCTCAGGCATACAACCTCCTACTTGCGGCACATCAAACGGGTGCTCTCCAACCAGATGCCAACAGATCTTTGATCAATCCACCAACGATGGCAAAAACTCTTGGCTCAACGAGCCAACGAAGCATCAAATCACAGTATTCGTCCTTAATCTTAGGCCGAATCTTGTCCCAGTCTTGCTTGGTTGTCTTTGGAAAATTCTTGAGGTGGTCTATTCCCTTATTCGCAGTAAACCATTCTTTGTAACTTCGTCGGTTATGCCTTGTGTCAGTAATCTCATTCCATATCCATTCACCCAACGACTGATTGAATAAGGAGAATGCATCCTTCTCGCACACCACTAGGCCTCGCTGTTCAAGATATGCCAGTGTTCGGTCGGCATGTACATAGAGATCTTGCAATTGGCGTATGCTGAAGTAAGAACTATCGCCTCTACGTTGTCCCTCCAATAAAGTTAGTGCCAGAAGCACGATTTTCTCATGGTCATCAGAATTATGCCAGTAGAAATCCAGATGCCCTGCTATTTCCTCGCGAAACCATTTGTACAAGGCGATAAGGCGCTCCTCTTGCTTCAAGTTTTTATAGGCATTGAATAACAAAGAGCACGCAACTTGCAAAAAATAAGGATGGTAGCCAGCGATACGGAAAATAGTAGTAATCTCAGCCTCAGTAAAATTGATACCAGTCCCGTCCAGTGATTGAGAGATAAGGTTCAAAGCTTCATCTTTTGTGAAGAGCCCCAGATTGATATTGGCAAAAATATTGAAGAACGGTGATGAGCGGATGTCTGGGGAGTGGCACAGTTCAATCAACTCACGACGGCTGGAGGTGACGAGCGACAGATGAGAGTGGATGGCCAAACTTCTAAGCCTATAGAAAAAAGCATCATTAAAGTTTGGGTTTTCAGTCACACGCTCGAATTCGTCTAGTAAAAGAACAACATACTGATCTTTTTTAATAGTATTAAGAACATTTTTAATCATAAAATTATCGATCAACTGGTTCTGATATACTTTCTCAAGCATCTGTTTGAGTTGAAGATCAGAGCAGCAATTGGCTAGCTGCTGCAGAAGCCATTGCCACAATCGTGCAGGTGTGGTATTTTCATCTATATCCTGTAAATCTACATAAATGAAGAGATATTTG
>CBJMBI010000916.1:0-1532 GCA_966427955.1 uncultured Ktedonobacterales bacterium | reverse complement strand
TATACCGCTCAGGAGGCACTGGATATGGGCCTGATCAACAAAGTCGTCCCTCTGGAGCAATTGGAAGAGGAAACTGTGCAGTGGGCCCGTGAGATTTTGGAGAAAAGCCCAATTGCACTGCGCTTCCTTAAATCGGCGTTCAATGCTGATACCGATGGTCTGGCAGGCATCCAGGAACTAGCGGGTAACGCTACCATGCTCTACTATATGACCGAAGAAGGGAAAGAAGGCAAGAATGCTTTTCTGGAGAAGCGCAAACCTGACTTCTCTAAGTTCCCACGCTTGCCATAGGTTAAACCAGGAAAAGTGTAGTGGTATTTATTGAATACCACTGCCACTCTCACAAGATCACCAAATGCGTTCTAACATAAAGGCATAATTACAATATGTTGGCATGTTGTAATTATGTAACGGTAAATTTTAAGTATTTCTTTATACCAATTTAAGCATTTCTTTATACAATTCAGCTTGACAGACCCCCGTTCCAAACTCTACCATAATAGGTGTTCCGCATAGCGGAAATATCTATCACCAAACAAAGCCATTACACAGGCTTGCGCTACAATGCCTGAAAGCCATTGAAGGCGGGGAGTAGCTAGGATCAACTTAGGCACTGAGTTATTTCGACTAGACGACATGAGGTCTGAACATATGAACCTGAACTTTTTCATGGGCAAAAGGCACACGACGATTATTCCTCCTGATGAGCTTTCTCCCTCTCATTCTCAGGGAATAATGGTTGCAAGCCGTCAGTTGCCGACCGACTTTCCCTATATTTTACCTTGGACCATGGAAGAAGTCCGCCGACTGGACTTTCAGCACTACCTATTACGTCGGGCTATGTCGGGAAATTATCGCGCTCCGCTCAAACGGCCAAAAAATATCCTAGATGTTGGATGTGGAACAGGTCTTTGGGCTCAGGAAATGGCCCAGGTATTTCCTGAAGCCAACGTGATCGGCCTTGATATATTTGATCCACCAACAAGGCTCCATGCTTCAATTAAACCAAGCAACTATCAGTTCGTTATGGCAGATGCTCTCAAAGGGTTACCGTTTTCTTCCTATCAATTCGATTTCGTGCATCAACGAGCACTTAGCTATGTTATTCCTACTTCTCATTGGCACCAAGTCGTCAAGGAGCTAGTGCGCGTTACACGCCCAGGTGGAATAGTCGAGCTAGTAGAGCCCGGTAGTATCCTTCAAAATGCTGGTCCAGCATGTGCTCAGATTCAGCTATGGATTGTCAATGCCTGCCAAAAGTGTGGGATTGATCCCACTGAAGGCACACAAATTGGCACATATTTACAAGGTTCAGGACTCACCAATGTCACAACAGAGACGATCACTTTACCTGTTGGTCAATGGGGAGGCCGTCTAGGGAACACAACTGCCACGAGCGTACGTGCAGATTGCCTGACAATGAAGCCGTTGGTTCTCCAACATCTAGGTATCAACTCTGAGGAATATGATCGCCTCCTTGAAGACATGTTTAAAGAATGCGAACAACATCGAAGTTGTTTTATCGTTCATGT
>CBJMBI010000915.1:0-1533 GCA_966427955.1 uncultured Ktedonobacterales bacterium | reverse complement strand
CACTCATAGCTCTAAAGAAGAGCATCCCGCCAATTGGCGCAAGCATCAGAGAGAGTGCCAAGGTGGCATTTGCCCCCAGTGCAGGGGAGATGGCTTGATTGAGTGCAAAGGAGAGCAGTCCTAGCAGTGTAGCGAGACCAACGAGTGCCCAGCTAGGATCCTGTAACCAACGGCCCCATGACTTTAGGGAAGACCTCGCTGCCACATGATCTTGAGAAGATAATGTACTTATAGGATGCTTAGATGTATAAACTGATTTGGTAACTCTATCAACAATTGGTTGTTTATCCTTAAAGTAGCGTTCCAAGCAGTCGTCGATCATAAGATATTCGGTGTACATATTAAAACAAGCTTGACATGTCTGCATATGAAGGTGTAGCGCTTCACGCTCCGACCGTGAGAGCTGATCGACGCGTGCCGCCGCAAGCCTCTCTTCCCACTGATCGCATGATTGGATCATGTACTCATCCTTTCCTCTATCGTTTACTCTGTTGCCAGCTGTCACTCGTAGTGGGTCTTTCTTCGGAAATGGGAGTTTCATTCTCAGCTCTTGTAGAGCCAGGAGAAAAATCGTTTGAACCCCAGTCTACAAGACATCTGACATGATATTCATCGAAATATCAATTTGAGAACCCCTTACCAAAAAGTATTTGGCGTAGTTTCCTGCGTGCATTGCTCCTATAGGTACCCACTGAGCGCGAACTCAGCATCAACCGCTGAGCGATTTCTTCGTCAGTGTAGTCCTGGCTCGACAGATATAAAATCTCGCGTTCTCGGTAATTCAACTTTTCCATCGCTTCTTGGAATCCTTCCCGAAAAATGAAGGCATCCTCAGGAGACTGTTGAGCCATCCCTTTGTCATCCAGTTCCTTAGGAGGCTCTCTCCCTTGTTTTCGTAGATGATCGATGCTGGTATTCTTTGCTATCTTGGATAGCCATGACTTAAAGTTGAATACTAGTGATCGTGAGGTAGATAGGTGCTGATAGGCCTTCAAAAAAGTCTCTTGCCTAATATCCTCAGCGTCCTCAGGTCCCACTTTGGTCATAGCCCAGCGATAGACTAGGTTCCGATATCTTTGATCTAAGACGTTATAGGCAGCTAAATCTCCGGACCCTATCCGCTGTACAAGCTCTTCATCAGAGAAATCATCAAGATGATCAGGTGCCATTTGGACTCCTCCACTATGGTATTTAATTGCCGCAATGATCCGATGGTACGCTGTTAGTACGCCTATGCAAGTAGCCGTGCGCTGTTGCTTCACCCTATCTACTAAAATGCCTTTAGAGGAGACTTTCAACCCTATCGTCTCTTTCATCGCCAGCAAGAAGGCATATATTAGCCTTTCTAATTAAGAGACGAAGATATGGCAGTATTTTCAATCAGGGTCAGACATGCTAATAGTTGGACACATGCATTAGATTATCTTCAACAAAAGATCTGGAGTGTATCTCAAGGTGTGCAAACGCAGATGTTCCGAAGGGAAAACAACACTAGCAACCAAATTTTCTCTATCTGCACACAAGATAGACCTA
>CBJMBI010000914.1:0-1537 GCA_966427955.1 uncultured Ktedonobacterales bacterium | reverse complement strand
CAGACTGGCAAAAAGATTGCAAATACTACAAAATAGTAGTGGGCGATACTGATGATTCAGGGTATATTACTTTCTTTGATGCTCTCTACATTCCTGATAGTGGCTATCCTAAGAGCGAACAGGCACTTTACCCAGATGTTATTACTGTGCATCATCAAGAATACTATCAGAGTGGAACAAAAGTTCCAAAAGATAGTGATAAACCTAACCCAGTGCCTTTCCTCAGTGCAACTGGAACCTACTTGATTGCATTGGCAGCACCAGATCTTGAACAAGCTGATGCTTGGATTTCTATAACCTTTCAGGTACTAGAGAATGCACTCAAAACACTTGGCATCGGTGCCAAAACCTCTAGCGGCTATGGACGTATGAAGTTGGAACTTCCCCTAGTGAAACAAGAGAATACATTGACAATCCAAGCTGATATACCACCCTCCCCTAAACCATATCATGGCCCTCCAATTCCATCCTTTCACGAAGGCCAAGCACTCCAGAACTGCCAAGTCATAGCTCCAACCGAGAGAATGCAGAAAGTCTTCCCAACAGCTAGCGCTTATCTACGCTATCTGGAATTTTCTCCTCAAGCCCTCTTCATCGCTATAGAACCCGATGTTATAGAAGCACGAGACTGGAAAACATCAGAGTCAAGAGGCTGCGTTATTTCGCGTATTGAGGAACATGAGGACTGCCTTATTTTAGTGTGCAAACCAAGACAGAAAAAGAATAATAATAACAAGCAGAAGAAATAGAGGGAAAACAAATTGTGGAAAAGAAGCAAGCTTTAATGGTTGTAGCAGGGGGTAGAGGTGTACCAGATGCTCTGGCATTACTCTATCTCAAACCCAAGCTGGTCTTACCAGTAACTTCAGAGGAAGGATGGGAAACAGAAAAAGCTTTTTTGGATTTGGCACGTCGAATACCTGGCTGTAAGGTTTGGCCAATGCAGCACGTCGATGCTTATAATTTGGATACTGCGATGAAGGTTTGCAGAAGAGCACTGAAGGGTTGTGAGGAAGAGCTGCGTAAGTCATATCCAGACACTGAATGGGATTGGATATTCACTATCACTTCTGCTCCCAAGATACTAGCTTTTGCCACATATGAAATTGCGAAAGAGCTGAAAGTACCTTGCTGGTATAGTGCTCCACAAAAAGAAAAGGTCGTGTCCCTGGTTAAAGAGTCCGAGGTGGATATAAAACGCTTTTTTCACCTCTCATTTAACGATTATATTAAAATTCAGGGACGTACCTATCATGAAAAAGGATCACCTGTCCCCCACTATCGCAGTGATGCAGAGTCTTGGACTGATGTTGCTAAAACGTTGGCCCTCTCCGATGAAACCTATCAGTTACTGCCCATCTTTTACCGTCATAGGAAACGAGCAAAAAAATCTCTAGATGATGCAGCAAGAGATCCAATGTTTCTGCCCCCAGAAGTTGAGGCTCTTCCACTCGTGAAATATCTCATTGAACGAGGGATGTTGAGGATGAGTAGAACCTGTCCAGATGGCATCCCCTATCGCTTCTCCTCGAAATCC
>CBJMBI010000913.1:0-1544 GCA_966427955.1 uncultured Ktedonobacterales bacterium | reverse complement strand
TTCCGCCATCCGTCGAGTGACCTCACCCGCTCCTCCCTGGTTCATATCAGAAGAATTGCTAGATTGTTCTCTTTCAACTGATCTTTCCATTGTCAGAATCCTTTCTTATTATATATGTAGATTGTTCACATAGTATCTATCTAGAATGCCTGTAAAGGAAAATCCTTCGATAATCTCTTTGGAGGATTCTCCCCTTTATACTATTCAGATTGGTTGCATGTGTCTGCTTCAAGAAAAGCTGGCACGGCGCACCTGTGCTGGTCAGAGTATAGCCGAAGCTAATGGCTTGATCGAATGGAGCTATTGGGGATGGTTCTCTGTATCGGAGGAACTTGGACCGCTGCGAAGATCCTGTGCAAACTTCCACATTCTTTGTTGCTCCTCTTTGGTAATGTACCATCCCTTGTTGGTCTTGTAGATCTCACCACTGAACTCGTAACCGTAAGAAAGCTTCTCTAACTTGGGCGCAAATGATGGACCAGCTTCTTTCATAATTGGGCGGAATACCCCAATTCGCATTTCTAGACGAGTATTGCTGCTAAAAGCTGCTTTACTTAACATTTCATAAAAAACGCTGATATCCTTCCTCCCTTCCTTATCGAATTCCTGCCTATAGTTAAGTATTTCCTCTTTTATATTTTTACACGCTTTCTCTTCAGCTTCCTTCGGATTCAAAATCCTCCCGAGAGGATCTGGCTCTGCGCGATGCAGTTCTAGTTCAAACATAGCATTAGCAATGGCTGGAGCACACTCTTGGAGAATTCGTTCATCAAAAAGCTTTGCGCCGAACTCTTTGGAAAGCTCCTCGGCATCCTCTGATGGTAATATCTTCCCGAATTCACTGACAGCTTCACATATTTTTTGCTTCGTTCCTATTCTTAAGCTATATTTATCTTCATAAACCACTTTAAGTAGCTTTTTAGAGAGTTCCTTGATCTCCTCTGAATTACCTGATCTTATGCCAATCTCTTCAACTGCCTTAGGAATATTATCAAGTGTGTAACAAGGAAATCCCTTGTGACAAGAAAGCATATCGACTAACTCGTGTGCAACTGATATATCTCCTAATTTTCCTACTACATATAGTACATCTTTAAGCAATGATGCGTTCATCCTCTGATCAGAAAACACCTTGACTAACTCTTTCCCAACTGATGGACCCTCCAACACATTTATTGCATGGTCTACCATTTTATGCGATTCATCCTTGTTAACAAACGGACGATAAAAATTTAGCTCTTTTAACTTTTGCACGGCTGATTGATCGCCCGACATCCCAATTGCAAGAGCTATGATTGAACGTTGATTCCACTTAGTCTTCCTATAATCACGAAACATCTCGATTAACTTTGGCACAGCTACTTGACGATCCAACATCACAGCTACACCAGCCATCGCTCCATACGCTTCTAAAGGATAATACTTATTAGAGGAGAGCGTGTTAAGTAACTCTGGTACAACGGATGGATCCTTCAACCTCCCAATAGCAGAAATCATCCTTAATTGTGTCTTAGGATCATTCCCAAGGCGCTTATCATTCAGCA
>CBJMBI010000912.1:0-1549 GCA_966427955.1 uncultured Ktedonobacterales bacterium | reverse complement strand
GATGTGCAAGGTGTGATAAAGGCGCGTGGCGACGTGGGAAAGGTTGACACGGGGTAGGAAGAGCTGGCACTAAATTGTTGACTTTTTGTTCTAATCTGTGCTAAAATATATTCCACTAATCTGTGTTAGTGCAGATTGAAACGGCGTTCTAGAGAGGAATGAGTTATGAGCACTGAAGTTACCACCATCGTTGAAAGCACTTCTTTGGATTTGTGGATTATGGCATGGTTACATGAGAAAGGAAGCAAAACCAATAGTAAGAAAACACTAGAGGCGTATAGTAATACTCTTAGTAAATTCCGGCTTATGCTTAGACAAGTAGGGCTTGACCTGAATAGTGTCTCTGATGATGAATATAGGCCTGGGGTGACCATGAGACAGGCCTTACGGCTAAAAGCTCAGGAATTTTCTACCTATTCAGAAAAGGGAATACAGGTAAAGCCTGCAACAATAGGGCAAAGACTTGGAGTGATTAGCAGCTTCTATGAGTATGCAATTCGTCAAGAGTACCTGCTTATTAATCCAATTAAGAAGATAGATCGTCCACAGGTACCAGACTATCAAACATCAAAAGCCCTATCACAGGAACAAACGGAGCAAGGACTAGACAGCATTGATAGAGAAACATTAAGAGGGAAACGCGATTATGCCATTATCTGTGTCTTACTCTCTACTGGTCGTCGTGTCTCTGAGGTTGCCAATCTGGAGAGAAGGGACTTGCATATTGACTCAAGAGGCATAATCACTGTGACGTTTCTCTGTAAAGGCAGGAAGATCCTAACTGATGATCTGCCTGCCGAGACATCAAAGGCTATTCTCGAATGGCTTCAGGCATACTACCAAACCGATGTAAACAAGATTGATTATCACGCACCCCTCTGGGTAAATCTCTCCCGTCGGGATTATGGAGGTAAGCTCAATATGCGTAGCTTCTCCAATATCTGTGAGAAATACTTTGGAACCGGAAAAGTACATACTATGCGGCATACTTGGACTGTCAACATGCTTAAAGAAGGAGCTAATCTTCAGCTTATCAGGCAAAAACTTGGGCATAGTTCGCTAGAGACTACTGGTATCTATGCAGCTTCGCTACAGCAAAATGAAAATCCATTTGCTGAGAGGGTGGCTAGAAGGGCAGGAATTAAGTAACACTGACATCTTGTACGATCATACAACTTGATCTATAATGATCAAGTCCCTTCTTAGTGCCCTTGGTTCCCTTGTTAAAGTTTCTCAGGCTAGTAGCAAGGTTCCCATGGGCTTTTTCTTTTGTCAATCACATCCTCACCAAATCATCACCAGATGCCCTTGTTCACATCAGACGATACCAACTACCTACCCCACATTGTGCCATCAGATTTGCATTGTCGTGAGATTTCTCTCAAAATCTATAAAAATCTCAATTTTTTGCGTCCAATCTGTAGATTTTTATAGATTTTATGCTATACTTCAACCATAGTTTTTCTCCTTGGCTATAGAGGCCAGTGAAGCGGGTGGGACACTGGCCTTAATTTGAGAATGAATGAATGAGTGGGAAGAAATCGAAAAC
>CBJMBI010000911.1:0-1551 GCA_966427955.1 uncultured Ktedonobacterales bacterium | reverse complement strand
GTTCAAGGGTATATAATAGCGTAGAAATGGCAACACTGACAAGCACACCTATAACGGTAGCGAGTAACCGAACTACCAATCGGTTATATTCCTGAAGCATCTGGGAGCCAGAGAGCCAACTGGACCCCATCTGCTCAATATAGAAGACTGTTTGGCCCTCACGCTTCATTTGCTTTGCTAGATGACTGAGCCAGTCAATGATGCGTTCTGGGGAGTAACGAGCGCCAGTCCTCTGACGTGAGAGCATCCGTTGTACATAGGAGGCAAAGGCCTGCTCCCGCTTGAGAGCAAGAGAGTCTCTAGTGGTAACCTCTTCAGAAGGAGCTACTTCATAGGCAACAGTCAGCACCTTGAGCATGAGCGGTGTGCTTGCCAGCGTTTGCAGGTCAGCATCTCGATGCAATACCAGACGTAGCGCCTCCAGTCGTTCACTACCACTACTTAGATAGGAGTTGATCTGCTGCAATGTGAGAGGCTGCAATGTGAGAGGCTGCACGATAACAGCAGTACGTAGCAGCAAGCGAGTGGAGAGCGCAAAATAATCAGCTTGCCTACTACAGACTACAGTGGGAAGCAGACCATGTTCCTGTCGATAAGTATTGATTGCTTCCACACACGCTTCTCTATGAAGAAGGTCCACCTCGTCTAACCCATCGAGGAGTGGCAATACCCGATTCCTCTCGATCCAGGATGTTGCCAGTGGATGTGAAATTTGATATTTGCTGCGCAGCTCTGCCGCTAGCCACACAGCGAATGGCTGTCGTGTCAGTGCCCACGAAGAGAGGGGAAACACAACAGGAATGGGATGATCCTCGTCCTGACGTGCTCGTTCTAAGAGATCACGGGTCAATTCCAAAAGCAATGTGCTTTTCCCCGCGCCAGGTTCTCCCAGAATGAGCACTTCCCCGCTGGCATGATCATAAACCTGCACAATTCTGGAATTTGCCGAGCTTAACTGCCCAGTTTTATCGAATTCCCGCAACACATGCCAGAAAGGATTTATAACAGCACTAGGCTTTTTCTGCAACTCTAGGGTAATCTGTGCATCTCCATACAATGAGGGGTTTAGTACTCCATCAATCCAGATCGTCTGGATACGTTCGAGCATCTGGCGGCGAGCATACTTGTCTTGTCTCTCTATTGATGGGATGGGAGGTAGCTGATGAATGTTGATTTGATCAGCATTGTATTGTGTCCCCACTTGTTGGGAATGTTGATGAAACGGTTTCATCAGAAGAGCTTTTGCACCTTATGAATAGCTCCGACAAGTGCAGTAACCAACTCGCCTACAGCTGTAATATCACTGAGCAGAGTCTTAGCTGCAGAGAGATAATCTATCAAAGTCTTTTTGTCTGGATCAGGTTTTTTGGCCTGCTGAACGGCTTTGGTGACTTGATACTGGGCATCAGTAGCTGTTTCTTCGCTAAGAAGACCTGCATTCTTTGCTTGAGTAATCTGCTCGTTGAGTTTCTCTAACCCTGCAATGAAAGCTCCAGGAGTCTGAACTGTTCCAAAGTTTATATCTCGTCCAGCATTATACTGGGTTGTTAC
>CBJMBI010000910.1:0-1552 GCA_966427955.1 uncultured Ktedonobacterales bacterium | reverse complement strand
GCGAGCAGCGAGGCTCAGAGAAGCCGCGAGGACGGCGCTGTGGTGGTTGTAGTATCGTTGGAGGCTGAGCAGGAGAGAGGCGGTTTCCTGAGCCTGTGAGACTCATCAATCATCAACAGCAGCCGGAGAACGGGAAAGAGGTTGAGCCAGGACAACGGGATGGGGTGGTGGTGATTTCTCTCACTGACACTTTTTGCATAGGACAAAAAGAGCACAAAATGATATAATAAGAATTAGAGACTTTTCACGAGGCCAATTCGGGGGAAGGAAGAGCGAGAAGAAAGATGAGATCGTCCAAACAAGCAGAACAAAAAAACAACTTGGAGAGGACAATCTCAATGAAGACTTTCAGCCCATTATGTACTGCTTGGCAGCAACAAGTCAAGGACTTCTTTCAGGGATTACATGGACATCAAAGTAAAACGCTAGCATTATTTGTACTAGGAGCAATTCGAGCAGAAAGCCTTGTGCTTCCACGGGTAGCAGAAGCACTGCTAGAAGAAAGCGATGCAAAAGCACCGAGTATTGAACGGCGTTTAGAGCGCTTTCTCAGTAATCCCAGGATTGATTCAGAAAAGACGTGGAAGCACCTTCTTGATATCGTGATGCCATCTTTTCACCAAGCACCGATGCGCTTCGTCATTGATTTGACGAGTTATGAGGAACATGCACAAGTCATCTATATTGGAATACTCCAACATTCACGGGTATTACCGGTTGTTTGGCAGGTGATGCCAGGACAAGAGAAGTGGGATCAAGGCTTATGGGATGCTATCGAGCAATTATTCAAACGCTTAGAACCTTATCTGAAAAATGCTGACTATACGCTGATTGGAGATAGTGCGTTTGGATGTTTTCCAATGGTGCAATTATGTCAGAAATATGGATGGCATTATTTGTTTCGCATCTGTGAGCAACACACGTGCGAACACTGGGCCGCCGATGGTCGCCTCTTGCCAACGTGCCCGGTTTCCGATTTGGTGAGCCAACCAGGAAAAAAGTTTTATGGACCGGTTCGCCTGTGGCAAGAAGATCAAATCGAAACGAATCTGAGTGGATGTTGGGAAGAGAAGCATGAAAAACCGCTTCTGGTGATCTCAGACCGACCAGCCTGCCGAAGGCGTATTCTAGAATATAGACAACGCTGGAAAGTAGAATCAACTTTTGAAGATATGAAAAGTCGAGGGTGGAATTGGGAAGCATGCCATGTGCGAAGGTTAGATCGGGTGGACCGCCTGCTCTTGGTGCTGTTTTTGCTGTTCTGGTGGCTTGCCCATTTAGCTGCTTGCTGTATCCGTCATGGAAAAAGAGATCGCTATGACCGTCATGACCGAAGAGATAAAAACATCTTTCGTCTAGGAAAACTCTATCTCTTAGATATTGAGCGTAGAGTTATTAAAAACAAAAATAAAGGAAATCTTAAACAATGTTTGCTTTTTCGACGAGAAGCTGGTCAATGGAGTTTTTCTCTTCGATTTTGATAACTACTTGAAACTAATTTCTGCTCTTAAATATGTTTTATGCTCCTTAAAAAAAAGTGTCAGTGAGAGAA
>CBJMBI010000909.1:0-1554 GCA_966427955.1 uncultured Ktedonobacterales bacterium | reverse complement strand
TTGTCAATCTTTCTGAAACCTTCAAATGCAGGTCTTTTTTTAGCTGGAACCTCTTCAGGAGTGCTCTCATCCATACTGCACCTTCCATCCCCAATAGCCAGCTATGCAATAGCTGATAACTCAATATCAAGAGGCTGCACGTGCTTGCAGTAGCCACACTGGCGATGCTCTGCGCAGGTGCAACAATATCGATTTAATTGAGGCAACCGAATGACGAGGTAGTACCAGTTTGGGAACCTGGACTGAGCAAAGTGGATAGTGGTCTGCGCAGGGATGCTTACAGAAGTTCGGCAGGTAACCGAACCTAAGGAGACATCGAACCAGTAAGCAGTAAGTTGGGAATCTTCCTTGTAGGTTTTACGGATCAACTCTTTAGAAGAATCCAGTTTAACCATGATACATGACAACTGTGAATGCATAGTGCTATACTCTTTTCTAGAAGTCCTCAAAGTTTCGCAGACCCAGGGACTTCAACAACTAGCTCATCACTTGTGGTGAGCGGACAATGGTCTTAGGGATAGCGATGTGACTTCTTTGCGGGAATAAGATCGCTATCCCTGGGCTAGGCTACTTCTTCTTCAGCAACACGCTGAGCCAGAGACTCCTTTGCCTCCACCCGAACATTGCGCATCATATTAACTCCAGTAACATTCCTAATTGACAAAGGCCTCTCGTAAACTTCTGAGAGAGTCTTCATCAATCGATTGACTGTGTCCCGTCTTGTTCGTTTGCCATCGCGAATACGGGCCAGAGTCACCTCATTTATATTGCTCCGTCTTGCCAGTTCAGCAATAGGGATAGGCAAGAAGTCAAAGAGTTCTTGTATGGTGTAGCTTTCCTTTGCTTCCATAATGCCTCCTTCTAAGCTAGTCATAGCTTAATGTGTAGTATCTAAGCTGATAGTATCCAATTTTGGCGAGTTTGTCAATATCTCTAAAATTAGTGGCTGAAAGTATTGACAAGTGGCTGAATAACAGGTATACTACCAACATACCGATGAGGTACCGCCTCAAATGAGATTGAAATTGCAGGCGGCGAGCTTTCAACAACTAGGTACTTTGCGGACATGGATGGCAGGGTGGATGAAGCTCAGTCGAGATTGAAATTCGTAGTGCGTCCTCGTAGCGCCTCCCATAACCAGCATTGTCACGACGATGCTGAGCACAGCACACTCAACAACTTCATATCGCGTTACAGGGTAGGACTAGAGTAACAGCGTGACAGAGCTAGGCGGGAATATCTAGCGACGCTACTTGAGCCCCACGAACGGAATAAAGATAACGTTGAATAGAGAAAGGAGATTTAATGCTCGATATCTCATACAGTTCATCAAAGCCAACAATCATCAAGGGCACTGAGCAGAAGCTTGAGAAAAAGACAGCGGAATATCAACAAAGCATTGATGTCCCATCATCGTGGTTCGGTAGCCGTTCCGGTGGCTATCGACATCTCAAGCGCAAAGTGTTAGTTATAGGCACTATAGAAGTCAAAAAGTATAACACTGTACATCGAGTTAGATATGGCACAACAATCCACAAAGATTGGACAGTGCTT
>CBJMBI010000908.1:0-1555 GCA_966427955.1 uncultured Ktedonobacterales bacterium | reverse complement strand
AAGCCACGGGACGTTTGCAAAAATGCCGCTTGTACGAGATGACGAACAATAAAACCGCTCGTTCAACCATCTCTTACCTGATTGTGCGTGACCATGCACACGAGAATGCTTATGCCAAAGCTCTGGAGACTTTAGGTGTCAACTGGGGCAAGGTCCTACCAATCCCCAATTTCGATGCCACTACTTATCCAGAGGTCAAGAAACTGATGGATATCGGCGCCCATAATAAGCAACATCATTTCCGCTTGGATGGCTCTGAGATGGGTAAAATCTTTAGGAATCAATCTCCGTCTGGTAGCGGTACCCTGGAGACCACCAATGAACCGCCAGAGGGTGCACCTATTAGGCCCGCTTCTGAGCGACCGGAAGAATTTGCTCCAGGTCTGACACCAGAACTAGAGAAGTTGATAGAACAAGCGGCCAGGATGTAGTTGACGGTAGGATAAGTGTCTTTCGGCTATAATCTTGGCATGCGTGTTGCCTGAACCAAGAAGCTACGTGGAATGCCTGGCACCGAGCGAGGAACAAGAGGATATGGCCAACGACCAAAGTTGGCACTTTCCTCACCAAGCTGGACGACAGTTGCTGTCCATCCACGCTCAGCCAGGACAGCTTCAGGTTCATTCATAGTAAAGAGCCATGGGGCACCTGACTTCTCCATGGCCTCCATCCAGGAACGAGTCCAGGGAGAGAGCCGCATCTCATGGTTTACGACGTCAAATCCGAGCCAGCTCTCAGAAGCTGATAAATTTGTTATTACATCAAGTAAATTTGAAACTGCTGAATCAGGTAGATAGTGTAGGAGACCCTCAAGCAGCCATACCGAGCGCTGGAGTGGATCAAAGCCAGCTTGCAGTAAGGTATCTGCCCAGGGCTCCCTCAGGTCCACTCCAATTGTCTGGCGTGAGCAGGTAGGAGATGCTCCAACGGAAACCAGCAACTGCTCTTTTTCCGCAAACAGTTTAGGTTGATCGAGTTCAAAGAGTTGTGTCCCCTCAGGCCAAGCCAGACGAAAGGCGCGTGTATCCATGCCAGCAGCCATAAGAACTACCTGACGTATCTGGTGCTCTGTTACAGCACGTGAGAGAAAGCCGTCAAAAAATTTTGTCCTGATTGCAATGACTATTTCATTTCCACTATTTAGCTCTGTAGGCATACGATCGAACCAGCTAGGACCTATTTGACCTGCCAGCAGGGCTGCCCAGGGATCATTAA
This sequence comes from uncultured Ktedonobacterales bacterium, assembly GCA_966427955.1. GTDB lineage: Bacteria > Chloroflexota > Ktedonobacteria > Ktedonobacterales > Ktedonobacteraceae > DASYAN01. Next base: position 340 of record CBJMBI010000908.1, on the reverse strand, counting down.
ACAGACAATCAGAACGCTCACTCTCACGTGCTCGAATGGCAGCTATCCAATAGGCAGTCGAAGCGAGAGGATTTCCCCCAGAATCAATGGACGGCATTTTTTGCTCCTTGAGAATATGGGACATTTGTTATCTATTGGCACATATAGTATACCTCTTCTTGTAGCGTACAAGCAACCGAAGAGTATTCCACAAATGCCAAACTAAATCGCTCCGCTGTTCTGTAGAAAAACGTTGCTGCCATTTCTTTCTGCAAGTTGTTTACTGATGAAACCAGATAGGTATCAGTATGGTTGCGGCATATTCAAGGTGCCAGAGTGTCAGGCCAATGGTAAGTAGAGC
>CBJMBI010000907.1:0-1556 GCA_966427955.1 uncultured Ktedonobacterales bacterium | reverse complement strand
TCAATCATTTATGAGCAGGCAGGCCAACTCTGGATCATCTCCTCATGGAGTGGAAGCCCACAAAAACTTGCCACTCCGGGTTATATTTCTAGTTATGCAGTACCACCATTACTTACACCATCTGGCCAGCTTCTGTATACTGGAGATGGGGTGTGGCTGACCAATCCATTTTCTGGTCATCCCAGAAAAATTGCTAGCTTGCCTGCTGGTCAAGTGATCACCTCTCTGGTATTAAGCCAGGATGGTTCGCAAATAGCATGGACTAGTGTGCCTGCATCTGGTAGGGGGACCATCAATCTCTATGCTGGTCCGTTAGAAGCCAGCGTACTAGTCTATCAACACCCAGCTAATCTATGTCCGTGTTTTCGTGCTTTTTCTTTTTTGCATAGCTCCGCATCTTTAGATAATAAAACACTTTTACTGACTGATGATCATGGCGATCATGATGCAGTTCAGCATGGTTTATGGATATTGCATCTGAATGGGGATATGACGGGACTGCCTCGGCAGTTAATGGCAAGTGATCCTCCACAAGGGCCTTTAGCACTTGCTCCTGATGACAATCATCTGCTCTATGCTAGCTGGGAGGGCTATACACCTGTCCCTGAGAATGATCCTGCGGCGAATGGGAGTCATTCAAACCTGCCAGTCGAGGCCGGAATGCTAAGCAATGCAAACGATTTGAATATAGCGACAATTGATGAGCAAGCATTGAAGTTGACATCTTCTCAAGTGATTGTCGCTGGTCAGTCTCCTATGAGAGCTGATGCTGTTGCAACTTCGACATATTATTGGATAACAACGCCGCGTTTTTCTCCAAGTGGCCGCACACTGGCCTATCTTAAGTTTACCAGCGATGCATATGCTCCTTTTGCTCGTGAAAGTAAAGTATATACTATTAGTGTTGATGGGTCAGAGGCACAGAGTGTCATTGGATCGCCAACGCTTCTTGCAACTAGCCATTCTGGCTATGTTGAACTGGGTGAATGGTTAGACGAGCATTATCTAACTCTATATGATAATAGCGGTATTTATTCTTTAAATACTGATAACAAAAAATTAACAAAAATTGTACAAACAGAAGGATATGTGCAAATAGTTGCTACAGTAGCTCGGAGATATGGGTGAGATCCTTTATGTATTTTGCCTAGTACGGTTTCTCTAGCCTGAGAGATTGTGTTGAAAGTTACCATCTGTTGAAACCCAGTAGATCTACTAGACGTGGTATGGGAGTAGGGTCAGCATTGTCAGAGGTACTGCTGGCGACATTGTTAGATCTGACGATTGAGCCTGTCGCGGTACACGTTGTGCTGTCTTGGGAGTGGTTGGCTCCGGGTCCCGTTAACTATTATGAAGTGCCGCTAGCAAATTTTATAGCGTGGTTTGCTTGTAGTGGCGTTCGCGTTAATAGTAGTGGTGGAATGCTATACGAGGCGGCGGACAGCAGATAGAGGTGTATCCAGAATATGAGATAATGTGTGGTGAGAGACGCGAACGTGTGACGCGGAAAAACGTAGAGGTAGTGGAAATGGCAGTGCTGACTCCACTAATCCTCT
>CBJMBI010000906.1:0-1557 GCA_966427955.1 uncultured Ktedonobacterales bacterium | reverse complement strand
CCAAAGCATCTACCGAATTTCAGAGAGCAGCACAGGCTAATCCAAGTTTCCAGGCTGCTAAAGATCTTGCTGTTTCTTCCCTCAATTTAGAGAAAAATGCTACTTCGAATCAATCAAGTCCCTCAAACCTGATAACTATCGCTGGTGTATCCATCACTCTTTGGCAATTGGCCTTGGCAATCATCCTTCTGCTTGCAGTGGTTCTGTTGCTGATTACTGTGTTGCTCGGTCGTTCACGAAAACAATCTCTGAAAGCCGATTTATTGGAGGCGGATCGGCAGGCTACGATTGAGGCACAACAGATTGCCGAGATGGAGCGGGCTAAGGCACAACAGATTGCCGAGATGGAGTCTGCGCAGCGGGCCAAGACACAGCAGTTTTCATATGATCAGCCAATACAACCGAGTCCTGTCTTGGTTCCTGCACAACTTGCAGCATCCCAGTTACCCTGTCCGCGCTGTGGAGAACTTGTGCCCAGAGATGCAAACTACTGCTCCAATTGCCGTTTGCTGCTCTCTCCATCAGAGTCTGGCTTGCATCTACGTGTCCAAGCAATCAGTCAGCCTGCTGGGCCCGCTTGCTCGCTTGCAGACCAGCCAACTATGCTTCCATCTGTGCCGGCTATGCCTGTTGCTTCAATCGCAGAGCAACCAACTATGCCTCCTCCATCTGTGCTAGCAACACCTCTCGCTTCAATCGCAGAGCAACCAACAGTAGAGATAACACCAAATAGAGAGCATGAACAATCTGTTGATCGAGAAAAAACAGTGCCTTACAATAAAGGTCAGGCCAGCGATATGCATTTCCAATTAGTAGTTGGCACACGTTCAGACCCAGGGATCAAGCGAAAATATAAGCCAAATGAAGATAGCCTCTTAGCAATACAAGGGGTAATTGATGAAACAACTAATACTCATCCATATGGCTTATTTGTCATTGCAGATGGTATGGGAGGACATGCCAATGGACAAGATGCAAGTCGTTTGGCGATTCAAACGATCATTGAACATATCTTGCCCAGATTGATTAAGAATACCACTGATGAGTATGCTAAATTGCTGGTTGAAAGCATTCAGAGTGCAAACTTAGCAGTACACCAGCGAAATATTGAGCAAAACGGCGATATGGGAACGACAGTGACCGGAGCACTAGTTGTAGGCAATGTCGCTTATGTTGCTAATGTTGGGGATAGCCGGACCTACCTCTATCGCGAATCAGATGGGCTGAAAAAGATTACTAATGATCACTCTGTGGTAGCAAGTCTAGTCGAGGCGGGGATTATTAAACCCGATGATATCTATACCCATCCGAAGCGCAATCATATTTATAGGAGCTTAGGGGAAAAGCCTAATGTGGAGGTTGACCTGTTCACTGTCCCCTTGCAGGAGGGAGATAAGTTACTCCTCTGCTCAGATGGTTTGTGGGATATGGTACGTGATCCAAAAATTGAAGATCTTATCAAGAATCCTGCTCCTAACCCATCAGTCACGAGCGATTCTCTGATCCAGGCAGCTTATGAGGGTGGCGGAGAGGATAATGTGAGCGTGATTGTCATCC
>CBJMBI010000905.1:0-1561 GCA_966427955.1 uncultured Ktedonobacterales bacterium | reverse complement strand
CAGTGCCAGCAGCAGGAGAGCCAGCCACCGAGAGCACTTGGTTGATCAAATCGGGTGAGAGGGACGGCCCACCAAGAACCGATGTCTCAGACGTTGGTCTCCTCACTGGTACAAGCTCGTGAGATTGAACTGGCTGACGAGAAGATGGGATAAACCGATTAGCGGACTCAGTAGGCCTCACAAATGAGAAAACCAGTGTCACGGCCCTGTGAGGAGGATGTGGAGAAAGAGCCCAGATCTGAGCTCCCAGCATACTCAGGGGGAGGAGCACGACGAGCAAAGCAATCAGACGGAACAAACAGGAGCGAACCAGTGAAAGCATGCCGACGTCCTCCCTGACAGAGTAGTGAATATTTTATTAGTAACAAAACATACGCTACAAAACTTACTAACGTTACCAATGATTGTACCCAACTCATCCCTAAATGTCAAGTTACTAACGCTACTAATTTTGCTAACCTAACAAATTTATGGTAAAATCAAAGCAGAGTCAGGCAAGTATGCAGATCGATCCAGCGACAAGGAGAAAGCAATGCCTAGAATGAAGCCACCTAAAGGGTATTACACATTAACAGAAGCTGAAAGTAAATTAAATCTAAGCAGTTCAATGATAAGAAAATACGTTGATAAAGGAAAAATATACTATCTTTTGCCAGAAGGAAGAAAGCACGGCTTTTACCTCAAAAGTGATGTAGATAAGCTTGCAAATGAACTAGAGACATTCTTTGAGCTAGAGGAAGCAGTCAAAACTATCAACTTTACAGTAGCTACCGAAGCAGACATCCCTGCCTGTATCGCCCTGAACAGAGAATTATTCACGGTAAGCAATAGTGCGAGTGATGAAGTTCTCACCGAGAAATGGGCAAAGTGGATGCAAAAAAACCCTGAAATTGTCCATGTTCTTAAAAGAGATGATGAAGTAATAGGTATCACCACAGTGTTACCAACTAAACCAGGATCAAAAAAGTTTGATGAAGCTCTAAGAGGAGATATATCTTTTCTACTAGGAGATGTGAATATATCTCCTGAAGATATAGAAGAATATAAAGCAGGAAATCACATCCAGTTATATGTAGCTGAAATAGGTATTAAGCCGAGCTTGGCCAGAAGTTTCAGGAGTAAGTCTGGAGCAAGGCTGATCTCGAAATTCATGGAGATGATCATTGATTTAGGCAAAAGGGGAGTCATCCTAGATAATATTCTCGCAGTAGGAGCAACGCGAAGCGGAATAAAACTATTACAATATTTTGGCTTTAGCGAGGTAATATTTCCTCGACCAGATACCAGACTGTTTACTATCAACATCAAAGAGTCAGGGGCACCTCTCATAGATGCTTACAGAGAAGCTTTAGCAGAATACAGCAAAGTACACCAAGAAGAGAGCAAACATCTACCATAAGAATGGAATGCATATTTGTATTCCACTGTTGGGAAAAGTTCCCAATGGTAGCTCAACACCAGACCAGATCAAGCTCTTACAAAAGGACGAGTTTGACTCCCTTTTGCCTGCAAACTTCACACCTTCTCCCTCAAAAAACCTTCTGAGAGCTACTTTGAAGCA
>CBJMBI010000904.1:0-1569 GCA_966427955.1 uncultured Ktedonobacterales bacterium | reverse complement strand
TACAGCGATTGTCGCAACCATCTTGTACCTTCATCTGGACGCGGGTGCGTGAGAAAATACTTCGATTGGCTTGCTCTGCCAGTTGAGTGGGGTCTGTGAATGGTGAGAGACGAGAGGGATTATCCGGTTGAGGCTCATCCTCGGCGGACTGGAATGCCAATGCTCCATCGCTACCGATATGTTGAGTATCCAGGGGCAGCATGGGAAGCATAGGCCTCGTTGTGCTTGTCGGGAATGGGTGTTCCTGCTCGCTCGATTTTTCTTGGACTGATGTATTTGCTCTGAGCTTTTCCTCGATCGTCTCAATCAATTTATCTTTGCCGCTGTTACCTACAACGAGATCGACACCGGGAAGAGCCGCGACCGCTTGGGGATTCAACTCGGCATAACAGCCAGTGACAACTAGCAAAGCATCAGGACGGCGACGATTGGCCTGTGCGATCATCTGGCGTGACGACCGGTCGCCAAGATGCGTGACAGTACATGTATTAACAATATAGACATCTGCGACTTCGCTGAAGTCACGTTGTTCAAAGCCAGCAGCGCTCATCTGCTCGCTAATAAATTCGCTATCGGCCTGATTGACCTTGCAGCCTAAAGTTGTAACTGCAAACGTTTTTCCCTTTGCTGAATGCCCAGACATATGATCTCTTCTAACTTCGTGCGTAACTTGCTCAAGGATTGGGCGCAATAAATTAAACCCTACCAATGGCACATTATTGCTAGTAAATTGGTGTTGATCAGCTCAATTGGTACCGAAGGAGTACCCTATGTGCTTTCTTGACGCAGAGGGCAAGATTCTGGATCTTGCTCCTAGCTGCTACTTCTTTGATTATAACTCATTACGATCATGTTGAATAGACTATGTTAGGCTAATCTCAAGTGTTGTTCCCCCATGATCTCATTGGAGTATGGATCATTTGCTCGCAGTATTACCTTCTCCTCTTATCATTTTTTGAGGAGATTAGACGTTTTTAGAAAAACATCCTCAATAAGCTCGTTAGATTTCACTTTCTCTCTAAGTCGATCAAGAAAGGCCACTGCTATGTCATCTTGTTGAAGTTCTGGAGAGGGAAGATTCTCTAGTATCTCGACAAAGCAACGTTGTAATGTTTCACTGAGAGGTGTCTCATGCTGTTGATTAGGAAATAGCTTTTTTTCACGAATATGACCCTTTATGGCACCTTGAATCTTATTTTCTAGTAGTATATTGAGTCGCACACTTGTTGGTAGATCCTCTCCAAACTCTCTCTGAATTCCGTCTAGGATATTCAGTTCTTTTTTCCATACCTCTTGTTGTCTTTCTCGTACATCCTTTAATCGTTCATCCACAGCTTCTTGGTATTTCTCATCACGAGCTAGTCTGTCCATCAGACTATTAAGATCCGTCTCCTCACGCCTTTCAATGGCCCGAGCATCGTTGTTCTCCTGTTCAATCCGTCTCCTTCCCAAGCATCGGATCACCTTCCACGCACAGATAAGTTTAAGTGGCAGAAGACCTACGTCTATCACATCTTTCAATAGCTTTGTTGTAAGTTCTTCTTTCCATCTGATTTTGTGTTCATCATG
>CBJMBI010000903.1:0-1577 GCA_966427955.1 uncultured Ktedonobacterales bacterium | reverse complement strand
CGTCTCCACATCGAACACCCACAACCACTCCAGCAATAACTGCTCAGCCAGTTGGGTCGTTCGACGTTCCATCTCCGACAATTCCATTTGAAACTCCTGTTCCTTGCGCTCACCAAGCGGCTTTGCTATACTCACAAAGACCCTGTGGTGGCTTGTCTCTGCCATTGGTCAACGCTCTGGCCTGCGCTGTGAGAGGTGGAAGGCCAGGGCAATACAATAAACGCGCTACGATTTCATTGATTGAACTGATTGCCTATACAACCTGGCAAAATGTGAATCGGACGCTTCTAGGTCCAACATAAAACGTGGGAATAGATCGCCCTCTTGTGCTGGCTGCTCAACAAATCCCAAACCACGACAGAGCTTCTGTCCTTCAGATTCAGCACTAACGGCATAGAGACGGCGGATAATAATTTGTTGCTCAGCTAATTCTTCAAGAAAGTCGAAAAAGCCTGAGATAAGACGAAACCCGACACGCTGAGTATGCTGCTCCACATCTTTTCGGCTTGCTATGCCGATATACAGATCAAGTGTTACCCCTGGTTCGTACGGCAATATATCAGAGGGCTGAATATGCCAAGAGCGCTTTTTTCCACTCATCATCGCTTCAAGCGCATCGGGTTTCAACGGCACGGCGTGAATATAGCCTGCAACCTTGCCCTCTACCAAAGCAACATAATCAATATATGGATTGATCTCATACCAATCAATGCGCTGCTGGACAGTCGTAGTTTGCCACCCATACGAACGAAGTACATCTACAATGCCCTGCGCGTCGGCAGGTTGAGCAGTGCGCGTCTCTGTAGCTTGCTCTCCGGTATGCAGAAACAATGCCATTTCCGTTGCCAAACGATCAATCTCCTTCTTATCGTAAAACCCCTCTGATCTTAATGGAGGAACGTGTTTTTTAATCTTTCCTTGCCTAACGTAGTAGTTAAAACTACTTTCTGTCATACCAAGTTTTTCTCTGGCCTCACGGGGCATGTAATAACCCGCTGGCGCTCGTTTAACGCCTCCACCTCGCTTTCTCTTTGGTTTTTCGTCCATGCATCTCCTTCTTGACTTGCTAAGCAATAACGACTATAATGATTGTGATGACTAAATAGTACCACATGAAATAACCGTTGTAAAGGGGGTCCGAAAAATTGATTACTGCTGAAGGAAGAGGCGTTATTGCCGGAAGTGAAGAAGCTAAAAACCATGCAAAGCAAGCTCTTCTAGAGGAGCATGAAATCAGTAAGATTGCCAACCAAGTGTTTGACTTCATGCAACAACGTGGGTTCGCGCATATTGAGCCGCGAGAAGATTTTATTAGAGGCTTCAATCAAGGATTTAAAAATGCTTTACTTCGTCTATGATCTTATCGATCCCAGAAACAATCAACCTTTTTATGTCGGCATCACAAACAATCCTAATTTGAGAATGATGCAGCACTTGCTAAGAAGCGATTACAACAAAGGGAAGGAAACCAAAATCAAAGAAATACAGGCAGACGGACTAACACCAAAGATGCATATCCTCGAAGTTGTAGAAGACAGGAGCACAGCACTCAAGAGAGAAACATACTGGATACAAGA
>CBJMBI010000902.1:0-1584 GCA_966427955.1 uncultured Ktedonobacterales bacterium | reverse complement strand
CTTGCCGGGCTTGGGAAGTAGCTGCTAGGACCGGAAACTTGATATGCAGGAAATTACCAATCGCTTCTTGTAAGCCCTCAATTCTGCCTCGAGCTTCACCCCGAGCTTCGCCTTTCAACTCCTCTCAAGAAGTAAGGTAGACAGGCAAAGGAGTAAAATTCAGTATGTTCCTGTTTCCTGACTCAGCTCAAGCATCTCAGCCAAAGCTTTCTGGCGCTCTTGCTTGGTGCGGTTTTTGTATTCTAAAAGGTCACTGAACTGAATGCGTCTGTGTGTTCCTACCTTCGTGAATGGGATTTCACCAGCTTCGAGAAGCTGTACCACAGATGGTCTTGAGATATTCAAAAAATCTGCAGCTTCCTGGGTAGTGAATAACTGATCATAGGGAATTACACTAAAGGCTTTTCCACGCATCATATAACCAACGATAATGCGAAGCACACGAAAGACCGACATTGGGATCTCAATGATCTCATTGTCTGGTCCAATGAGTCTTGGAAGGGAAGACCCAACAGATTGGGATGAAGACGTCTCTCTATTGAGTACTCCCTCCATTTTCTGCAATGCAGGCTGCTCGTTCTCATTTGCTCTTATCAGTTCAAGTTCCTTCACTGCTGGCATAGTTCTATCTCCTTCTTTACTCGATATTGCAAGGTATTGATGAAACAATAGAGAGATCTAGAGGGAATCCTTCCTCTGTCTAAAGAATACTCTATGTTCAAGATAAATGCAATAAACAAAATAAACGAAAATTGCAAGCAGATACGGGTCAACCACTGCTAGCTTTCGCAGGTGCCTGCGGGAACAAGCCAAATTTGGGGAATAGGTGGTTGTGTTCTCCCCTGCAGAGCCCGTGGGAACCTTGGCATTGCAAGAGGATATGCTACAATACAACCACAAACTGTTTTGAGCAGACAGGAGAAAGAGGTAGTATTATGACCACTGATGAACTCAAAGCCATTATGGAACGGATGGAGAAACTCAACCCCAAAAATAGGGATATGATAGCCAAGAAAATTTTAGAAGAGATTGAGGCCATGGAGTGGGATGAAAGGTGGGATGAGACGCTTGCTAGTCTAGAGTCGAGAGCCTTCTCAGCCAAGCGAAGAAAGGAAGTTCTTGCAGAACACCAAGCAGGTGAGACCATTCCTTACACGGGAGTATGAAAAATGGCGATGGCAAACCCTCCGCATCCTGGAGAAATTATCAAGGAACTGTGCATCGAACCGTTGGGACTCACCATCACACAAGCTGCACAAGGGCTGGGCGTGACGCGGAAAACCCTCTCGCTTCTCCTCAACGGACACGCTGGCATTTCTCCTGAGATGGCAGTGAGACTCTCTAAAGCCTTTGGACGCAGTCCTGAAAGCTGGCTTGCACTTCAGTCATTATACGATCTTGCACAGGTCCAAAAAGATGTAACAATTGATGTGAAGCCGCTTTTCGAGAGTACGATGAGTTAAACGAGATCCTCCTGAGCTGGCAACTTTAAGAATCTACGGGCAGTTTGTTCATCTGAGGCAATATACAGTGCCTGCTGAAGTAGGTCGAGCCTTTCAATGTCCTGAATGGAAGCCACGGCTT
>CBJMBI010000901.1:0-1586 GCA_966427955.1 uncultured Ktedonobacterales bacterium | reverse complement strand
GTTTTGCATCCTCAAGCTCTAAGACGTTCTGTGCTCTTTCTTTCTTGAGATTGAAGCAGACAGTTGCCATAGAGTCACGAACTTCTGTATTGCCTGAACGTGTGGCTTTTGGTATCTGGCCAAAGCAAACAACTCTACATCCTTTCTTCCTGCCACGTGTGGCATACTCTTCTGACATATCCAAGATCTCTTTACCAACATCAGACCATGATTTATCCTCTTTAGCTGCTTGACGAGCAATTAAAGTGAACTCATCTATCAATATCAGGAGCTTGTTATTCCCGTATCGCTCTATGACTTGTTTAGCAATGGCTACTGCTGTCTTGGCTTTGCCCGGGGTGTCAGCGATTGGACAAAGCAGAAAAGCTTCTTGGGCCAAGGGACCTAGACGTGTGGTAAGCGACTGGTCAGCTTCAGACTCAGGATCGATCACTATGAGCTTGCCACCTTGCAGGATAGTCAATGCAGCTAGGTAGGTGCCAAAGGTGCTTTTGCCATAGCCTTGATCACCAAACACAAAAACCGAGTTGAAGAGGTTCCCTTGGACATCAAAGATCTTTGCCCTGAACGCCTCACCACCCGTATATCCGATGATGCTTGTAGCTTCGTTGGGTGCCGTTTGACCAGTGCGTAGCTGGTCAGAGAGCGTATAGAGCTTGGGAGCGTCAATTTGTAATGCCTTCCCTTCTTCCTGCGGATCATCCTCTCCATAGTAGTTGTTTGTGGTTTTGCTAGCGGCCTGTAAGCTCACAGGATTGATCACTTTTACAGTGTCTCCACTAATTGCATTAGTGATTTCTGTGTTAAATCCACGTTGTGCATTAATTAATAGTGCTTGTGCTTGCGCACTCAACAGACTATGTTGTATATCTTGTAGCTTCATAGCTCGATTATGCTTATCAACAGCCACCTTAGCCTTCCACCCGATTGGGGAGAGGATCGCCAGCACCCCTATGATGGTCAGTATTGGTTGAGTGGCAAAAGCCACTGTAATCAACCAATTCCAGAAAAGCCATGCAATGGCTATCAAAGTAAGAATGATGATACAGATAGCTATGATTGCATCACCTGACGCATTCATCAACCCCTGACGCAAGAAAAAGCTCTCTCTGTACTCATCCCTGTGCCTGTACTCCACTTTTGCCTCTTGTCTGTGCTGCATAATGTACCTCCTTTCTGATGATGATTTCATCTGCAATAACTATGTATAGAGCAATAAATGATTTAAGTATCTTAAATGATACAGTGATTAATGCTAGAGCAAAACCAAAAGTTACTGCTATTATCGTTATAAGTAAGGTGAAGAGAGTCAGGAGAAAAACTTGTGCTGCTCTCTCACACCGATCAATGTCATTCATGTCCAGCTCCTTCCCTGGCCAGACATGCTGGCCTAACTACCTAGTGCCTTAGCGGAATCTATCGGGGAAATTATGTCGGGACCCCTAGTGGCTTGCTCTCCTGTGTAGCGATGACAGGAGAGCGTGTTGACTACTTGTACTTCTTCCAATGTTGTACGCGTTTTCCACTTTCATCAAAGAATTCAAGCTCAGTGAGTTCTTGACCTTCTGGCGTGTCATTAAATGCGT
>CBJMBI010000900.1:0-1588 GCA_966427955.1 uncultured Ktedonobacterales bacterium | reverse complement strand
CAATAGCCGAGCTGGCTCCGATAATTACTACTTTCATATGTTCTTTCTCTCAATTCTTCACAGGTAAAGATAGAAATAAAGGCTCGATCTGCTCTCAAATAATCAGCTCCTGTATGTCACCCACTCTTCCCCCGTTAAACTCAACAATTCTCTGACTTGCTAGCTCTGCATGGCTTCTGACTACACCTGGGTCGGACGAGAATGGAGCAAATATGACCATCAAAATGTCTGTGGTTGCCGTCGTCACTTTTGTGCGTTCGGAGTCAGAGACAGTGTTTCCTATCACGCCCTGTTCATCAGCAATGATGACTTTCCCTGCCACTTGAAAGAACTGCCGCCCAATACCGGGATACTGCTCCCCAGGGAAGCCAAGACGCACTTGGATCTGCCCCTCCACGTTGGATAAGTCGTAGATGCACATTGGTAAAAGAAACTCCAGTGAGCATAGATTATTGACATCCACTGCTGTGTTGATCTGATGGAGGCCCTGCCCTTTCAAAACACGGCGCACGAGTGCCTCAGACGAAGGACGATAACGTGTAGGGTCAAAACCAAACGCCTTTTGGAGTTCACGTACAGCGGCAATCTGTGGGTGTTGTGACAAATTCTCAATTTTATATTTTCTGCTTATAAAGTGGCATAATCCTTCAATTTTTCTCCATAATCGTTCATTGTATGTTGTTACACGAGTATGAGTAATAGTTACAATGCTCAGGGTAGCTCCCCTTCTTTGCTCTCTAATCTGCGGATCTATCTCTAAATGCATAGAATACTCCTTTTAAACAACAAAACTACTTTCATTCTACATCATCCCGCTAGAAAAGCCAAGAGCGGTGCTGCTTGACCAAGGATTCTCGTTAAAATAGAAGAAGTCCAAATGTGCCTGCTTAGGGAACTCAGAAGTAACCTCGTTTCCGTCTCGATAAGAATTTTTTCAATGAGTTGGTCAGGCGGAAGATATTCATAAAATTGTGAGAAAGGCGCAAGAACAAGATGAGATGGCGTAACCTCTTCCAGTTAATGGTAAAGCACACTAGTCAAGCTGCTCGTAGGACTGTTCCCACCCACGTCAGGTTCCATAAATACATATCTACCAGGAAATTTTGACCAGGGAAAACTGTACGGAACAGCACTCTTTCAGGAACCTTCTCACCTCTATCTCACCATACGCCAGAATATTACCATGCAATTTGAAAAGGTAGCAGGTGAAGATGAATTGATTTATCAGGCCTTGGAGAAGATAGGATTATCCAGCGTCATACAAGGACTGCCTGATGGGATAGATACGCTCGTTGGTGCTGGTTTCGGTGGGCAAACGGACCTTTCAGGCGGCCAGTGGCAGCGTCTTGCCATCGCAAGGCTCCTGTATCATGACGCACCTGTCATTATTTTGGATGAGCCTGTTGCTAGCCTCGATCCAGAGGGGGAGCGTGCAATCTTTGAAGTTTTCTCCCAGTACGCTCAATCCAAGATCATCATTTTCACCACCCATAGATATGACTCCATCCCCAAAAACACCAAAATTGTTGTCCTTGTGGATGGTGTTGTTTCTGAATGTGGGACGCATGAAGAGTTGTTGCAACAGCAG
>CBJMBI010000899.1:0-1589 GCA_966427955.1 uncultured Ktedonobacterales bacterium | reverse complement strand
TATAATAATCACGCATCTCACAATATGCGGGTTGAATGCTTACCAACTTGCTCTACAACTCATCTTACCTCAAATTGATGGACAGGCAAACAGGCTTTACATCTGTCTGTACATCAACCCTACTTGAACAGGTTATCCATGCCATCCATAGCCTCTTTCTGCATTGATGGGAGAAGATGTGAATAGGTATCCATTGTCATAGTAATGGAACTATGTCCTAAAAGTTCCTGGACTACCTTTGGATGTACACCCATAGTTAGAAGGATAGTAGCTGCACTATGGCGCAAATCATGAAAACGCATATGAGGTAACCCAGCCTGATCTAGCACTCTCTGAAACATGGTCAGCAAGTGATTAGGACCTAAAAAGTTTCCTAGCGTGTTAGGAAACACCAGACCTTTTTCTATCCACTTGGTTCCAGCCTGCTGCTTGGCTTGATCTTGTCTGATACGATGCTTTCTCAATGCTTCTATAGCCACACTGGGTAACGTGATTCTCCGACGACTGGCCTTTGTCTTGGGATCATTTTCGATGAAGCCGAAACCTGCTATCCAATTCACTGTACGGCAAATGCGCAATATTCCAAGCTCTAAATCGATGTCATCCCAGCGTAAACCCAACAACTCACCCCGACGCATACCAGTTGTGATAGCAAGAACCAATAAAGCTTCTATTCGACTGTCTTGTGCTGCTTCAATAAGTTTTCGTGCCTCACTAGCTGACAGCGTTTTTACCTCATGGGAGGTTGCTTGTGGGACAGTTGCTAGGGTTGCAATATTCCGAGATAGCAGATTCCATTTGACGGCATTCGCTAGCGCTTTATGAAGGACAGCATGAATGATAGCAATTGTTCTTGTCTTTAATCCTTCTTCAATTTTCTGAGCATAGAATGCTTGCAATTGCTGAACGGTTAATTTCTGCAGAAACACTTGTCCTAAACCCGGGACGAGATGCTTGTGAATCATTGAACGATACTGCACATATGTTGTGTGTCTTGCCATCGGTGGCTTATACGTGGCCTCTACCCACTGGACCAGATACTCACCAAGCCGCAGCTTCGGACCAGTTGCAAGCAGGCCCTTTTGATCTTCTTGTTGTGCTTTGCGCAGCTTCTCAAGCGCTTCCTTCTGTGTTTTTCCATAGAAGTAGAGCCGCTTCCCATTCTCAGGAACAAAGCTCGCTTGCCAGAGCCCATCTTTGCGCTTAAAGAGCGTTCCTTCTCCATTTTTGCGGTGCTTTTTGCTATCTGACATACAAACCTCCCTGTTTTTGTTCATGTTGAGCAAGCCACTTTTGCAACGAGATGGGAGAAATGCGCACACAACGCCCAAATTTGATAATGGGAAGGCCTTCCGTATCAATGAGGGTGTACACGGTTGGACGACTCACACACAGCATCTTTGCAACCGCTGGAATAGTGAGTAATGGCTGAAGTGACCCGATGGTATCATCTGCACTTTGAGAAAGCGACCCTTGCATCAGAGAAAACTCCTTTCTAGGCGATGGCCTGCTCTCTCGCAATGGAGTAGATAATCCGTTTCTTTTGAACTAGTTCATTAAAATTACGCTTTTTCTCTTCGAGATAGCTC
>CBJMBI010000898.1:0-1598 GCA_966427955.1 uncultured Ktedonobacterales bacterium | reverse complement strand
AGGTTGATTGATGATCTCATGAGGGAATGGGAAACAACGAGTGTTGACTTCAAGCGGGAACTCCATCTGGATAAAGCAAGTGAGAAAGCTGAATTTATCAAAGATGTCTTGAGCCTTGCTAAAACACAGGCAAGTGGTAAGCGTTGGCTGATTATTGGCTTCAAAGATAAAACCCGTACATATTTTGGTCCCCCTGATCCGAAGGTGACACAAAATCGTATGGAGCAGATCATTGCGGAATACATAGATCCTTATCTTGATATTGACTACAAAGTGATTGAGTATCGAGAAGGCCATGTTGGGAAACTGGAAGTGATACGTGATGCAACAAAGCTGCCGTATCGTGTAAAAAAGCAAATTAATGGTAATAAAAAGCCGCTGGTTCTGCTCCAAGGAGGAGACATCTTTGTACGGCATGGCTCACAAGTACAGAAACCAGATAACGGTGAATTGCAAGCTCTTCAAGAAGAAGGGGATCGTGCGCGTTCAATAGACAGTGCAAAGTAATTTTCACCTTCGTGCTGATGTTCATCGAGACCACCTTTCCCCGCAAGGGGGGCTATCGCCTTAGTGGGTAACGTCGTGCTCATTCCCTTGGAGGTTTGCTATGAGGACAACTTGACTAGATTCATCTCCATGCTGCGGAAGCTGTTTGGTCATTGGAAAATAGAAAACACTTACCGCTGGATACATCTGGCAGGAACTTATCTCTGACAGTAGTACGAACAGGCTGCTCCTTTATTTGGCCCGTGTGGGCTGGATTTGTTTCAACTTAGCCAAATATATAACAAACCAATTAATGATTTGTTACAGCAACAAATCCCATCAGAACCTCTCATTGTGCAATTTAGGGCTGCACGACGTTTTGAAGCTAAGTTAGATAAAGAGGTTGCTCAAAAGATCAACGATTTTCAAGATCTATGCAGTGACTATGTACACTTAGAGCAACTATTGGGAAATAAACTTCCTCCATCGCAAGCACCAATATATGCTCTTGATACAGATGATCCTGAAAAATCTGCTGAAGACCCCGACCAAGGGAATGTACTCTTTACCAAGATTAGCCTTAACAAAGTCACACCCGAAAGGCTTGCTGAAGAAGCAGCTATTGCAGAGCGAAATCGTCTTGGGCTGGGTGATGCTCCCATTTACAATCTTCGCGAATTGCTCGAAGCTGAAGGTTTGCGCATTTTTCAAATGAAACTTCCTAGACAAATTTTAGGTAACAAGAGCCTGGCTGTTGTGCAACTTCCCAACTCGGCAGGGATGAGGTCTCTGAGCTTCACCTGGAGTGCCTGGGCCGGATTTGGTCCACCTGTCCCTCGAATTGCTCAAAAGTTGCCCTAGTGGTAAAATACACCTGCCACTTTATATAGTATGAGTACGTAACTAGCTGGACTGAAGGGATATATAACTATGGATGCGATCATTGGTCTACTTAGGGTATTGGTAAATGACCTACGAAGTGATAAGAGGCACATAGGGAGATAAATATGGAAAAACATAAATACGCTATTGAAACAGTATATAAAGGTTACCGTTTCAGATCACGTTTGGAAGCAAAATGGGCCTACTTCTTTGATCAAATTGGAGTAAAG
>CBJMBI010000897.1:0-1599 GCA_966427955.1 uncultured Ktedonobacterales bacterium | reverse complement strand
GAAAGACATCCATCCCAATACCTTCGACCTTGTACGGCTTGGGAGTATCTCCCGAATAGATAGAACCAGGAGGATCTGCCCCAATAATCTTGATCTTGGGATTCTTCTCTTTGAGATAACGAGCTGTTCCCGTGATGGTTCCCCCTGTACCAATGCCAGCGACAAAAGCGGTAATGCGGCCAGCAGTATCAGACCAGATTTCTGGCCCGGTTGTTGCATAGTGGGCGGCAGGATTGGCTGGATTGGAGTATTGATCGGGGCAGCAGGCGCCTGGGATTTCCCTTGCAAGTCGATAGGCCACGTTCTTATAATAGTCTTGCGACTCGTGAGTGACACTGCTGGGGCAGATGACAACTTCTGCGCCATAGGCACGCAGCAGGCTCCGTTTCTCTTCACTAACCTTATCCGTCATCACAAAAATACAGTGATAGCCTTTGATCGCCGCAGCCATGGCTAGACCGTGACCCGTATTACCACTAGTTGGCTCAATAATCGTGCCGCCAGGATGAAGCAAGCCATGCTGCTCACAGTAGGTAATCAAGGCGGGCCCAATGCGATCTTTGACACTGCCACCTGGATTGAGCATTTCCATTTTTGCCAACACGATTGGTGGTACATCGCTAGCAACTCTGTTAAGCCGCACAAGAGGAGTATTACCAATTTTTTCTAGTATCGAATTGGCATATCGCATTTCATCTATGGTTTCTTTCACCTTTTCTGCCCTCAAATTCTTATTTTCACAAGATCACTAAAACAAGCCAATTTGCTAACAGTATAGCATATCTGAGGAGCTGGCATGTAGGAGGAAATTTGCGCAATCATAGACAAACAGTGCAATATTTTGTATACTTTCATCAGAGTATTCTGAATTAGCACAAGTAGAAAGGATATTGCTCATAATGATTGATAATCCATATATCAGCATCAATCCAGATATTGCATTTGGAAAGCCATGCATTGCTGGTACACGTATTAGTGTGGAGTTGATCCTTGAGTTCCTCTCTCTCGGCCATACCATCCAGAACTTGCTTGAATACTATCCGCAGCTCACACGTGAACAGATTCAGGCGGCAATTGATTTTGCTCGTGAATGTGTACATCATGAGTATAGCCAGCAACGTGCCGCTTCATGAAATTCTGGATAGATGAAAACGTGCCGCGTCCATTGAGTAATGCATTGAGGCAAGCAGGTCATGAATGTTTCATGGCTTCCTCAGGAACTGGTGATCTCGCCATCTTACAACTTGCGCTAGAAGCTCATGCCGTCATTGTTACCTACGATTGGGACTTTGAACGATATATCCTCAAGGAAAAACGGCCATGCACTGGCGTTATCTTGATTCAGGTTGATTCGCCAAGTAAATGGGAAGAGCTTACAGCAAGGCTTTTGCGTCTTGTCAAAACACGTGAGGAAATACTTGTTACCAGTTTCATCATACTCTCCAGCGATCAAACCAAAATCACGTCTCTGAAAAAGAGATAGATCCCCATCTCTGAATTTAATAGGTTGGCTCTTAGACACATCCTCTTAATGGTTTTTTTCTCTCTTGGCAAAGTCGGGACGTTCTACCCTAGGTTTTAGGAATAAGCTGTGCTACC
>CBJMBI010000896.1:0-1602 GCA_966427955.1 uncultured Ktedonobacterales bacterium | reverse complement strand
AAGCGGCCAATCAGACAGATGCAACAAATGAGCATATTTCTCATACCAAACCACCTTTATGGCGAGGTCTGTTACTACTCACCATTGCTACGGTTGGAGTTGCTGTTCTCTCAGAGATTCTGGTGGGTGCAATTGAGCCCATGACGGAGGCCCTTCACTGGAATGCGGCCTTCGTTGGACTGATCTTTGTCCCGTTGATTGGAGGACTTCCAGAATACTTCAACACGATCAAAATGGCGCTAGATAAACGGATAGGAATGGTCCTAGCAGCTTCCGCTGGTTCTTCCATCCAAATTGCGCTACTCATGACACCCATTTTAGTTTTGGTCAGCCTCCTCATGCCCGCAAAGCTAGACTTGGTGTTTAGCCTGATCGAACTGGCAGTCCTAGCTCTAGCTACTTTCCTCTTTAGTGAGATCACCCGAGATGGCGAACTTGTGTGGCTGGAGGGAGTCCTGCTTATCCTGCTCTACGCAGTGATGGGTGGTACAGTCTTTTTATTTGGTGGTGGATCTTAGGCTACGACTACCCAGCCAAGCAAATAAGACGCGCCATACCTCTAGAAAAAGCATGTTGGATATTAGCGAGATCAACATGAATGTCCATGGAGGTACGGCACGGTCCACAGCAACACCACGGAAAAGCATCGTAACAGGCCAAGCAGCCAGCCATGAAAGCGCTGTCCATTGGGCCATCTTGCCGACTCCCGTTGTCTTACGGCGACGATATGCACCAACCAAAGGAGCAATAATGAACCAGCCAAGGGCAAAAGGTGCAGCCGTCCAAGCAATCTGGAGGAAAGAATCCAAACCCGCTGCTTCTCCATGACTTCGTCGGCCTACAGCAGCAAAAATGAGGAAGACAATCGCATCACCAATCACAAGCAGGATGATACGCCCAATATTTACTTTGCCATTATGTTCTAAAGTGTCATTGCCAGCCATAGCATTGGGAACACGTTGTTTAGTTGCCATACTTTCAATCCTTCTTTTCTTGCGCTTCACGCACCAGTTCTTCTACAGCAGCCAGCTCGGTCTGTACACCACGAATACGCATAGACAGGAAGGCGAGATAGGCAAACAGACCGAGCCAGACTATGGCATAGGCAACGACGAGATACATAAATCCTTGCATCAAGAAACCTCTTCTATTCAACGAGGGCACGCAATTGCTGCGCCCGCGTCTGCAAACGCTGCAATTGATAAACGAGTATCATTAAGAAACAATACAAGAGAGTAAAAGTTGCCAGCGAAACCATCAACGTTAGTATAGCGGCAGGTGGCAGTCCTCCGTCAGATGTAATCTGCGGACCAGGATGTTGTCCACGCCACCAGAGTACTGAGAAGTAAATAATCGGGATATCAATCACTCCCACAACACTCCATACCGCCCCTACACGGGCACTCTCAGGAGTACGGCCCATGTAACTGCGTAACATAAGATAGCCGATAAGCATAAACCAGAGAATAAGTGCAGCCGTGAGCTTGGGGTCCCACACCCACCAGGCACCCCAGATTGGCTTACCCCATAGAGATCCTGTAATCAACAGAAAAGTTAGAAAGACAGCTCCAATCTCCCCAGAGGCACGAGCAATCCAATCGA
>CBJMBI010000895.1:0-1602 GCA_966427955.1 uncultured Ktedonobacterales bacterium | reverse complement strand
GTTTGAAACGCAAGCGCTTGATTCTGTTGGAATTGGTGTACACAGGTCTAAAAGGCATATGGAGTTCGTCCGACTTTCCTACGGAAAATAGCCAGAAGGGATGTGATAATGCATGGTATACACTATTTCCATTCCCTTCTCTGACACTGCGTGTCAGAGCGATTGAAACAGTAACTGCTTAGAAAGGCAGGAGATGCAAAGAACTGTCTCGTCTCAGAAATGCTTACTTCAAACGGCTTCCCATGCAACACTAGAACCAGTAAAGGCGAATGGATCAATACATTAAATTTAACTTATTACCTAGTTTTTATTTCACTAAAATCACATCGCTCTCTTATCCATTTGAGCTTCTAATTTCCTCCTCACATAGCGCACATAAGCAAAAGTCCAGAGTATCATCCCCACCACGATGCCATTCGTGATAATGGGAGCAAAGGCAAGTACGAGAACTGGTGGCAATGTCAAGACCAGCACAATGCGCACAAGAAACTCGCCAAGAAACGCACATCCCCATACAAAGGTAATGAGGCGATGCGCAAAGCGTATACGTGATAATTTCCATTGCCCATTGAATGCTGCTAATCTCGCCGCGTCTTTCCCTGCCATCATCTGCCTACCAAAGTAGAACATCAAAGGCCGGGGCAAGAGAAAGGAAATGAAACATGCCAATCCTAATACAGCAGTGAAAAACGACTCCCTTATCAAGAGCAGCTTCGCATCACCACCAAGTAGAACCCCTACGATACCAGTAACCGCGCCTAACACCGAGAGGAGAGCGATAAGATCAAGCTGACGATGCAGTACCACTTCAAAAATGCTATCACAAATGGGAAAGATTGCCGCAATACTGAGTGCTACGACATCAGAAGTATGGTAGTTATTTTTGCACACATTATAGAGAAGCAAGGGAATAGCCACGTTCAGTGCAAGACTAAACAGGATACCACATAGATTTACACCTGGGGAGCGGCTCACTTGAGGATGATGCTTCTCATCAAAATCCCGGCTCGGAGCCGCTGCAAGGTTCATACCATCATGTTCTTTTGAGCCACTCCCAAAACCTCGGGGAGATGATTGCTTAGTAAACTTATTCAGCATTCCTAGTAAGGCATAGCGACTTTTATCGTCTTTGCTCATAAACGGATCTCCCATATATTCTTCATGTATATATACGACATGTATATCAAAAAGCCAAGTTAGCCTCTGAAAAAGCGGCCACAACTGTCCCTAGAGATATGAGCAAAGAGAGCGCCTCCCACCCGTTACAGTGTCCCAACTATTTTGCCCATAATGGGCGTCCATCCCAAAGTCGTACAAGAACTTTTAGGCCATGGTACAATTGCAATGACTATGGACACATATTCTCACTTGCTGCCATCGATGCAAAAAGATGTAGCAGATAAGATGAATGATGTCTTTCGACCGAGTGAAGACCGTGAGAATGATTGCTGTAAATACTGATGTAAGAAGGTCTTCTTTGAGGATAGGATTGGCCTAGATCAGCTTTTAGAGCCCGTTGAAAGAGCATTGAGCTTCTGAAATAAAATGTTGAGGGAGAACCAACTGATGTATTCCGATGAAGCCAGTATTCGCACCTTGTTA
>CBJMBI010000894.1:0-1608 GCA_966427955.1 uncultured Ktedonobacterales bacterium | reverse complement strand
AAAGATCGTGGGAACGTCAAAATGACAAATGTTGCACTTGTTGCTAAAGTTGCACCCGTTGCAGTTGCCCACGAGAAGCGGACGCGATAAATCGGGTTTGGATAAACAACATCGTCAATTCATTGCCAGTGATGTAGGGACCCAATTATGACGGTTGAAAAATTAAGCCGCCGATGTCTGGAGGGGAACATAACGGACGAGCTAAAGCTGGTCCCTACCCTTTCGGGCGCTAAAGCGCTTCTTGCTCGAATATCTTCTACAGGATCAGAGGGCTTGAGCCCGCGTGAACGTACGGACCAGCTTCAGCTCGTCCGTAGAGGTGGGGTTGAGTAACACTTGTAACAGTTGTAACAGCTCTTTGAGGAGAAGAAAGAATGCTCAATGTGATGGATCTCGCTCAACTAGATACCCATCTGCACAAAGCTTCCTATCGGGAATTTGCGGGCCCATGTCCCAATCCTGAGTGTCATTGTAGGCGAGACGGTTTCAGAGTACAACCGGACAAGCGTATGGATAAAGATGGAGTTGCCAGAGGTGGATTTATGTGCCGTGGCTGCTGGGACCCGCAATGCCCACCGATCCGGCCCGACCAGCCACGCTGGGGAGATCCCATCGACTACCTGATGCATTTTAAGAGAATGAGCTATGTCCAAGCAAGGGCTTATCTGGCAGGAGAAGAGGGTGAGAGGAAGCCTGTTCAGCAAAGGAAGAGCAATCAGCCGGATATACTTATGTATCGATCTGAGGACTGGCAAACTGCAGCACGCCGGATGGTCCAGGACGGCATGCACTATCTCTGGTCTTCTGACGGTCTGCGGGTCCGAGACTATGTCCATAGCCGTGGCCTCTCTGAGGAGGTGATCCTCGATGCTCGCTTGGGCTATTCTCTCAAGGATGATATTCCACGTCTGATTATTCCTTTTCTGGCCAATGGTCTCTATGTCGCTATCTCCTCCCGTGATTTGCGATCGGATATTCCAAAAGAGAAGCGCTGGCAGGATGTAGCTGGAGGGACCAAGAGCGAATTCTACCTAGCCGACTGCCTCAAGACGCCGTGTCCAACGGTGGTCCTTGAATCGCCATTAGATGCTCTTTCAATTGTGCAGACATGTGGCAACCTTGTCAACGTAGTAGCAACAGGAGGAACGAATGGTGCAAGGACGAAGAAGAATCTGATGAAGCTTGCCCAGCAAGATCTCGTCTTCTTGGCATTTGATGCTGATGAAGCGGGAGACAAAGAAGCTCGATGGTGGCTAGATCACTTACCCAACGCCCAGCGACTGCGACCTAGCCAGCATGATGTGAACGATATGCTCGTGCAGGGCTGGGATATCCGTCAATGGATCATTGATGCTTTACCTAGTGCCTGAGCAGCAAGAAGACCGCTCCCTTTTTCGTGAACTTTGCGAGCAAACCTTGAAGTTTGTGTGATAACCTTCTAATATTAACTTGCAAATATGCATAGCTTAATGTATAATCATCGCCAACCAGCTATGCTATACTCCGATTAAGCATATTTGCAGAAAGAAAGGTAGCCACCCATGCAAGAGCAGCCAATTGAACAAGAACTTCAAGAGATAAAAAGGCGTCTCACAAGGCTAGAACGTC
>CBJMBI010000893.1:0-1610 GCA_966427955.1 uncultured Ktedonobacterales bacterium | reverse complement strand
TTTTTTGTCATTAGAGCCAAAATTGACACATACCTCTTCTCTCTGCACCCTGTGCTCTTTGCACATCTGCACACCCTAATATTGAGTTTTACCTTATGATATGTTATGCTTAGCATAGCTTCTACTTTAAAACCTTTATAGGGGGCACAAAATGACTTCTACTCGGAAGATTCAAATCTTCATCAGCCATAGTTCTGCACCTAACGATCTCAAAATTGTAAACAAGTTGAAGAAAGATCTCAATAGTAGCGATAGATTTCAAGTGATAAATGATGATCATAGTTATCTACCTAATATAAAGCAATATATTTCTAAATGTGATTGGGTTGTCCTCGTTCGAACTCCTGATGCATTGAATGATCCGCGAGTCGATGCTGTAGTAGAAAGCACATTGGATATTGTTAGTCAACGTGCTAGATCGGACACGCGGTTACAGAACATCGTTGCTCTTGGAGTTGGTCCTGTCGATGATATAGCAAAGAAGTGGCCAATGATACGAACCTACAATGCTGGCCAGAACCCTGCTCATCTTGATGAGGCGAATTATTCTCAAGCCTTTGACAGAATGGTGAAGACGTTGAGCAATGTCAGGATACTGACTTCTGAAGTGCAATCTTCTGAGATGGTTTGGCCACATACTGAAAATAACTTGGTAGGTAGTAGATCACCAGATCAATATCCTTCGCCCGATCCTGAATTCCGAATGGTCGAGAATAGCTCACGTGCAGGTAAGGTGCCATTTCACCATTTTTTGTCTAGCCAGAATTTCCAAGTTACTGTAAAAACTAAAATTATTTTTTATATTGTAATTCCGCTTTCTGTATTAGTATGTTCTGTTCCTTCTTTCTTTCTGTGGCATTTCCTAGTTGCTCCACAAAATCAAAGAGGAGTAACTCCAACAGCACGAGCTACTGCCATCGTAACAGCAATTGGCCAAGGGGGAACTGTGACAGCCATCTCCCCAACTCCTCCTCCAAATCTTTATGCAACTGTTACCTCAAAGCAGACAGACTCTGCCTACGTATTCAAGCACGATCCCGTAAATCAGTGGGATGACAACGACCAGTGTAAATTTATCAATGATGGCAGCTATCAAGTTACTAACGCTCAGCTTGGTCAGTACACGACGTGTATGGACAAAGCCAATAAGCTCAGCGGCAACTTTGCCTATCAGGTCCAAATGGTAATTAGTGGGTATGCAGGGGGCATTATCTGGCGTTCAGATACTAAAGTTACTACGTTTTATCGCTTCTCTTTGAATAAAGATGGGGAGTATAATGTGTCTGTTTGTTCACCAACTTCACCATGTTCTGATAAAAAAAGTATTGCGGATGGTAACAGCTTAGAAAGTAGTAAATTGCCAGCACCTAAACTTACTGCCATACTGACAGTCATCGTCAAAGGCAATACATTCTATCTCTATGTTGATGGAAATCCCATCACCCCAGTACAAGATTCCAACTCTGTTTCCTCTTCTGGAGAGATCGGAGTATATGCCGCTTCTGAAGCTGCGAGTCAAAGCACACTAGTTTCAGATCAGGGAACGGCAGATGCAGATCAAAATCCGACACAAGTAACTTTTAGCAATTTGAAAGTTTGGACTCATCTCC
>CBJMBI010000892.1:0-1613 GCA_966427955.1 uncultured Ktedonobacterales bacterium | reverse complement strand
TGTTTTTGTGCTTTTCTGAGGCTACTCTAGATGGAGAGGGGAGATGCGGTAAGGACAAGCGTTATCAACAGTCAATTGATCAAAACTAGCGCCGTTCATGGACCTGAGAGGCGGCTGCGTGAAAAGTAATCAAAATGGGTATAAGATTTGGCTTGAGCAGCGGCTTCTTGCCAACTTTGCACATAGCCTCTCAGGAAATGGAAATGCCTAATAACAGGGGGTGAACTATCATGGTTAGATCTCACTTATCACGGTATCTAGGAGATATTTTCTCGTTATACCGTTTTCCTTCTATTTTTGTGATAATATGCATTTTTGTACCTTTTAACTACGGTACTGCTATGGCAGGAGCATCTGTACTAGCTGTATCGGCACCTTGTCCTACCGTTTCCCCCCCTGTGACCCAGGGTGCCTCCCCAGTTGTAGTAAGCGGGACTATCAGGAGTATAAGCGGACAAAGTCTACAAATCACTCCCCAAATACCTGGTATGCCCATCAATGCAATCTATTCGAGTACCACTCAGGTTATGGGAGGAATGCCGATACCCGCTTCTGTGCTACTGAAGGGTGCTACTATCTGGATCCAAGCCATACCGAATCCGGGTGGGACCTTTACTGCTACACTGATCATCTTAACGCAAAATAATCAGGCGAGCAAGACAGGTTGCTCTCCACTCCCTAATAAATCCAATGGACTAGCCAGTAAGCAGGCGACAGCCCTTCCACCAGCCAATTCTGGCCGCCAGCTTGGCGACCCTGATTGTTTCGCATCCCCTCTTCCTAGTGCTGCTACTCCCTCCACTGGCAGTAAACAAGCTCTCTGTCAGGCAATAGGTACTTTTGTCAATCTTCAGGGTAACGCCATCATGATCACAGATTTTCATCAGAAGAGTCATGTCATCATGTTGACCAGTGGAACACAGATTAAAAAGGCCATACCTGCAGCTACTAGCGCACTTAGGGTTGGTACAGGTGTCACAATAATGGGACTCCCCGATAAAGGAGCAATAACAGCTTTTGCTATTGGCATTACTACTCCATGAGTCATTACATGTAAATTTTGAAATCCATCCCGTGGGCGGATCTTTGCTCATTCAATGGGGGGGCAAAACGAGGAAGAGAGTCAGAAACGTTTTTGCTCCTTGCCCAATAATTAGCAGAACAATGGTGTGATTTTCGCCAGGAGAAAAAAGTTTGTATTTACAAATAGCAAGTTGCCTTCTCAAGCTGGTTGCTTCAACCAAATGTATAGTAATCATCAGGATTTGATAGCACCTCGTGACAGGGCAAGCATAAGAACCTCGTAGCCAACTGGATAAGGTAGCCGTTCATCAGCTGCTAGATGAGATTTTTCTCCTATCTCACTAGACTTGGCATATGGACTACCCTAGTATAGTTCGCATAGTCTGCTGATAGCTGCCATCTAAGGAGGAGCAATGGCAGAACAGCAACTCAGTGCAGACCACCAGCTAGGACACTATCCACTTGTTCATTTGCTGTCATACCCTCTAAGCTGGATTTTTTACTTCATATAGTTTCTGCATTAAAATAAGGAGAGTAAATCCATAATGTCCTATCCCCTCTTTTTTATTCGACCTCGTTCATCCGTATTC
>CBJMBI010000891.1:0-1614 GCA_966427955.1 uncultured Ktedonobacterales bacterium | reverse complement strand
CGCTCTTGAAAAAGAGCACGCGATTGCGTTGGAGTATAGCGATATTGTGCAAAGGTCTGCTGCTGCAACTGTACAACACGCACCGGACCACCCAATAGCACATCACCCTGCTCATAAAGCACCTTGACACCCGGATGAGCCTCTTCCTCTGTCCGATAGACCTGCCTTGCCTCATGCTGCTTATCGTAGTGATATTTCTCCTCAATGGTCAGCACAGCCTGCAATGCGCCCTGCGCATCAACCAAAGCCACCTGTGATCCTTCTTTGAGATTTGCAGCTTGCTCTCTTGTCACAGCAAGAGTAATCGGAATACTCCAAGGTAAACCATTACTTAAGTGCAGTTCATTGACAACGCTGAGGTAGTCCGCACGTGTTAGAAAACCATCCAGTGGACTATAAGCCCCAATAGCCAGCATCTCCAAGTCGGCAAGCTGACGCGAACCAACAGGAATCTGCGGCAAGCTCAGGGCACGTTTCTGCAACTCCACCCGTTCAGCTTCGCTAGCGTAGTTGATCTTAAGCTCTCCTCCGTGAGGAGCGATCAATTCATCCTTCATACTCTCTCATTTCCTTTATTCCATGGGGATACAACAACGCGACAACGACCTTGAGACAATTTGACCCAGATCAATGGTATCCTATAGGAGTCCGTTGATCTGCCTCATCCTTACGACCCTCTTGAGAGACGAGATAGCCGAGTTCTTCGAGCTTGGCAAAAATCTTTTGCACACTCTCTTCAGTCGACTCTTTATCTGTCTCAACAATGACCTCGGGATTTTCCGGCTCTTCGTAGGGATCATCCACACCCGTGAAGTTTTTGATCTTCCCCTCGTCAACAAGCTTATAGAGACCCTTGACATCACGTTGGCGACAGACCTCTAGAGGGCACTTGACGTAGACTTCTACAAAATTGCCAATTTCTTGTCGAGCCCATGCACGAGCTTCACGATAGGGAGCAATTGCAGCAGAGATAGTAGCGACTCCATTGCGAGTAAGCAACTTAGCAACAAATGCGATACGCTTAATATTGGTATCGCGGTCTTCTTTACTGAAACCCAGACCCTTACTGAGATGGGTACGCACCTCATCGCCATCCAGCACTTCGACATTACGTCCACGCTCGTTTAGACGCTGTTTAATGATTTCTGCTAGCGTACTTTTGCCAGCTCCAGAGAGTCCTGTAAACCAGATAGTGAAGCCAACATTTGCCATGCTTCTCTTTTTCTCCTTGATTCTTCCAACATTCTTGCCATTGTTGATTTAGTAGATCAACAAAGTAACCCATCCATAAGACATATTGTAACATCAGTTTTGCCCAAATACCATATCTTGCTCACCACGATCCATTTACCATTCAAAATAACCATATCCGTCACCCATCTTATGGATAGAATCAACATATGGCCCAGAGAGCGATCAAGAGAAGTGCTACTGCTTGCTTGGTTAAAAGATGCCGTATGTACCTATATCACAACCAAGTCGACTAGTGTATACTGTTTGAGATAAAATATGCGCATGAATCCCATATCACTAATAACCTTTTGACGAATGCAAGCAGACAGCAAAATTTTACGGCGAAAATTTTGAAGAGGGGGGATTTGGCAATGCAAGGCC
>CBJMBI010000890.1:0-1623 GCA_966427955.1 uncultured Ktedonobacterales bacterium | reverse complement strand
GAATGGTTGGGGCCCCGTTTGAGATGATATAATAGGAACATATGGGAGATACTCAGACGACAGATAACCTTACAACTTTAGAAGAACTGCTCCAGGTCTCGTTTAACGATCCTGCGCTCTTGCTACGAGCGGTCACACACCACTCCTTTTGCTCGGAGGACACGATACACGACTCATACGATACGCTTGAATTTCTGGGCGATGCCATTATTGGCGCACATGTCGTTGAGTATATTTATCGCATGTTTCCGGACGCTTCCGAGGGCGAAATGACTGCGTTGAAATCTGAGGTAGTCAGTCGTCGCGTGTTGGCTCGTGTAGGACAGCAATTGGGACTCTTCCCTTTTATTCGTGTGAATGTAGCTAATTTACGTACCTTTAACGAGCGTTCTCGCGATTCGCTGTGCGCTGATGTTCTGGAAGCTCTCGTTGGGGCTATTCACATTGATCAGGGACCAGAAGTTGCTCGTGATTTTGTGGCACGGACGATTCTTC
Source organism: uncultured Ktedonobacterales bacterium (assembly GCA_966427955.1). Lineage (GTDB taxonomy): Bacteria > Chloroflexota > Ktedonobacteria > Ktedonobacterales > Ktedonobacteraceae > DASYAN01. The sequence goes on along the minus strand of CBJMBI010000890.1, from coordinate 1,128 downwards.
CTATGGTGGAACAGGTGAGACTACATGTGGTTGATAGTGATCCCAAAGGACGTCTCCAGAAGATTGTTCTACGTCGTGTCGGCATTCTGCCCCTTTATCGCGTACTAGAGCAGAGCGGTCGTCAAAATGACTGCATCTTTGAAGTTGGCGTTTTTGTGCGTGATGAAATATGGGGTGTGGGAAAAGCATCTAGTATTAAAGAAGCTGGCCGTATTGCTGCTCGCCAGGCTCTAACAAACCTGCAAAAGAAAGATTTCTCTTGATCTGAATAATGGAAGTTAGCAATCCATTTAGCTGGTATGAAACCAGCTTGCCACCCCATGAGCGTAAGCAGCGAGGCCACTTTTCAACGCCTCCGCAACTTATCGAGCAACTTCTTGATGCCTGCGGCTATACCGCAGAACAGAACCTTGCGCATCTCCGGGTGCTAGATCCCGCCTGCGGCAGCGGCAATTTTTTGATTAGTGCCACACGCCGTCTAATAGCCTTTGGAGTACGTGCAGGTTTAGATGATGAGGCACTGGCTACGCTGGTACAACGTAACATCTGGGGCATTGATCCCGATCCCGTGGCATGTTTCCTAGCAGAAATGCAACTCCAGACAACTTTTGCCCAAGAGGTTGCAACCCATTCGTCTGTCAGAGCAATGCGAGAGTCTGCTCCAAGCGAAACACAAAATACACGGAATGAACTGAATTGTCTTCAAAGTAATATCTTACGCTATACACATATTCATCAGGCAGATGTACTGGCATTGCCATGGGAGCAATGTGAGAATGTTGATCTGTTCTTGGCTAACCCTCCCTATCTTGCATCCAAGAATACTGATCTCAGCGGATATAGTCCAGCACGAGAACGAGGGCAAGCCGATAGTTATCTTTTGTTTTTGCACCTTGCACTGCAAGTTGTGCGCCCCAATGGATGGATCATCCTGGTACTTCCTGATCCGCTACTTGCAAGAGCCAGTGCGTCCATAGAACGTCAATTGCTGCTTGCTGAGACAACAATCCACCATCTTTGGCATCTTTCAAATGTTTTTACAGCTTATGTTGGAGCCGTCGTGATCATTGCTCAGAAATGCCCTCCCAGTAGTAATCACCAGATACATTGGAAACGTGAACCATGGCA
>CBJMBI010000889.1:0-1629 GCA_966427955.1 uncultured Ktedonobacterales bacterium | reverse complement strand
ATCCTTCCTTATGTCTTTCCATGCATGCTGAATCTGATCTGTCTCTGGTACTGGTTGTGGTAGGTTTTTAGCTACCAGATCACCGAATAGTCCTCCTCGTGTAGCAGGGAATGGATCTAAAGTAAATCTCGCTTCACTAGAAAAAACCATTGTAGCAATGTCTTGAATCTGCTTATCTAATGAAATGGAATTCTCTTTATCTTCGTATTGCAGCAATTTCTCTATATTTGGAACAATAAAAACACTACAGTTCTCGTCCCGGTAGACTTCTGTGCCCAAAGGATATCGAACTTCAAGTAATTTCTGAACCTCATCTAGCGCTTTTGTAATAAGTGTTTTACGCGCTAGTAAATCACCAATCCGTATAGAATTACCCCAGAAAGTGAAACTATCTAACCCAATACGTAGTAATTGCCAATTGTACTTGTATGCTGGTGTTGAAGATGCTATACCTTCAGGTTTATTTGGGAATGGGTCTTTCCACTGCCCTGTAAGTATGATTTGGGCTAATGCAGCTTTAAAGAAAGCTACTGTCATTGATGTTTGGTCAAACAGTGTCACGTCATTGAGTGGATAGCGTGTTTCCGCCACCGTGACACGAAAGCTTTGTTCTAATCGCCGAATAAAATTGGAGCGAAGATACATCCAATCTAGGAGAGCGATTTGATCTTTGTGATCTTTCAGGTTTTTAAATAGTTTTTGCGTATCTCTCAGAGACGTTTGCAGGCAATCATATAAACACTGTCTTAGTGCGTAGATTAAGGCAGGTACGATTGGATGAGGATATGTGTAGCCTAGAGATGTTGACAAGTAAACATTTCCCTGTTGGTCTGGAGCGAGTCTGGCAAGCACTCCTTTTTCTATATTAGATCCACGTCCATGTGCTTCGTTTATCAATTTAATGAATGCTGGAGCTTTTTTAACTTCGAACCTTGTTAGTCTATGACGTTTCATGAAGCCTGAGATGGCTGTATTACCTGCTTGAAGTATCGAGTTCAATGGGAGCTTTCCTAGTATACGGTTCTTACCTGTATGGTCATTCCAGGCATCGGCATTTGTGAGAAGTGTGTACAAACCGTGTAAATGCTCAATGTTATCTGGCGCTCTATCCTTTGGGGTGAAACCCGAAGAACTACCAGAGTCATTGCCGGGCCGAGCCCTTTCTGATACTGGATCTTCACTGCCAGATTCTCCTGGAAGGATAGGGAGCCCGTTATCTAGTACTTCGCGGTCTACATCAGGAAAGTTATGCTTGATATCCTCCGGTACTTTGGTGTCCATGTCATGGTTGCCATTGATGAAATCTTCATGGAGTTTTCCAAGCATATGTAACCAAGCAGCTACCTCTGCCAATAACAATGCATCCCGATGGTGTGCAAGGACTGTTAGATCGTTACTCACATTCCACCTCCATTACGGAGTGCCTCTGCTCTTTCATCTGCGCATCTTACCAATTGGGAAAAATCCTTAAATGAGTACTGAGGCCAGACTATAGGCATTGCTGGTGGCAGCGTTTCCTGTTTTGCTTGCTCGATTGATTGAGGTTGTTTTTCCGCCTCTGCCCGGTGTTTGCCTTCCCGCTGCCACCAGCTTTTAGCCTTCTCATACATCTGTTTGTCATTCTTGCTC
>CBJMBI010000888.1:0-1630 GCA_966427955.1 uncultured Ktedonobacterales bacterium | reverse complement strand
AAGCAATACATGGTGTTAGGCTCTCTATGCATAGATAGCAAGACAGCCCAGTGTCATGACAACTACTGAATTTGGGCAAAGGTGGCCAAGTTCTATATCTAAACGGATAGATGGAAGAAGTTGGCGTATATCCCATTTGGGAGTGTGACCGATACCGCTTAGTTCACTTCATACGCTTCTCTAGACATAAAATAGTCATGCTTATCAGATGTGCAGACTATTATGCATTTAGGCATTGGGGATAGTCGAAGAAAGAGTAGGGAATATGCAGATGTTAACAAGACCAAAACCAGCATGGCCAAATAAGACCATACCCAGAACCATACAATACCGCAAACGCATTTCACCACGCATGTTCATTGGTACGATCGTTACATTGGGGCTCGTAGCTGGGGCAGGAATATTTTTGTTCACACGGCCACTATTGGACTCACGTGCAGCAGATGTTAATACTGATTGTACTCTAGTCGTACCTCCTAATCCGTTGACTGCCCAGGGATTAGCGACTCCTTATCAACTGACCGCTACAGATCCCAACAAAGGGACCTGTAATGAAGCAAACACAAACCAGTCGGCCTTTGTGCAAGGAGCGGTGATTGATCCAGCAACGGGCAAGATCAGTATCTATAATCCATTGGTCATTGACAAGGGGACCCAACCTGCTGTTGCTCCAGTTGTGCCACAATTCCCCGCTGGTGGTATCGTGGCGTTGTGGTTTGGTTTTAATGGCAATAATTTGACTCTAAAGTCTTCAGGTAATAGTTTACAGGATGGCAAATGTGTGAATGGTGTTAGAGGATCAATTTTCGGTCAATTTGCCTACTGTAATGCTCCGGCTTTCTTCACCGCTGCCAATCAAGCTATCCAGGAAGGAAAGCTAGTGCCACCTGCATTAGGTACAGCCAAAGATGGTCAACCTTGTCCGACTGTACGTGATTTCAGTGTGGTGGATCAGGACCAGAGTGACAATGTCACGGCTAACTATCTTATCGCGGGTGATGGGCAAGTTGCACAGGCTACGCAGGCAAATATGGCGCAATTGCCCAATGCACAGCTACTGACGAATGGCAGTGATAATGGTTTGTTGAATGCCTTTATTAATCCAGCGCTAGGATGTACCTCCTGGACGGCTCCAGATCTAGCTGACCCAGGACAGATGATCACTGCATTGCCTCTCAACGAATTACAGGCAGCAGCTCATCAAGCCGCTCCTATTGCACTTGTCCCAGCGAACGATCCGATGGTGTTAAATAATAACGACACTGATCTCAACAAACTCAATCTCTATCGTATAGGGGTTGATCAACCAATGGCCTTCAATCAAGATCAGGCGAGTCCTACAACATACTGCCAGAATCTTGTTAATACTGGTGCGCCTCGCATTGCTCAAGATGCATCTATCACAGGACCACTGATGTCCCCTGACCCTGCGGTTGGTAACAATTTGCAGACCTTCTTAGCCCAGCGGTTTGTCAATACATTTACTAATCTCAATTGTAAGCAGTTGCTAGGTAAGGCAGATCCTATTGCTACAAAGCAGGATGGCAATGGCGTAGCAATCAGTGCGACTTTCAATGGACAGCCGATTGGACCACAGCCTCCACAGCAAGGCAAAAATCGTAAAAAACAG
>CBJMBI010000887.1:0-1636 GCA_966427955.1 uncultured Ktedonobacterales bacterium | reverse complement strand
TATAACATGGATAGATCGTTTTTTCAATTGTTTTTGGGAAGAATAGCAGACCTTCAAACGACCTATAGAAAGCTATGCGATGAGGGGAAGAAAGTTCATTGGTAGCTATGGTTTTTCCTATATCATATGTTGCTGCCCCAAAGAGAACACGTTGGTGGTCAAATTCGAGCATTGGCCAGGAAGTCTTGAGGTGCCTGATGAGTTTGAGAGCAACATCATGGACAATAGTAAGATGGGCAACCAATCTTGGTGGTGCAGCATATTTTGCTAGGATGTCCCGAGCCTCTAGCGGCAGTTCATGAAATTGCATCAGTGATCTCTCGATCCAAAAGAAAAAAAAGCATGAGCGATGTGTTTAACATGAATGACACAGCACTTGCATAGTTCTTTTTGGCAGAGTCAGTATTTCTTCGCAAGAAGGTTGACCCACTATAAAGTTTGTCTGGCACATGCCTTAGAGGTATGACTTGACCATATCCCAGTCTATATCTTGTGAAAGATTAAGTCGTTTAGAGGCGAGATGAAATTGCTCACGTGGGTCGTAGTGAATTATGCCTCGCATAGCGGCATACGCAGTTTCACGGACTAGTGGTGCTTCTTGTGGATTGCATACGACGCGTGCCAATACAGAGAGTGTACGACGATCCTGCGTGTTGCGCTCGAGTACTTCAAGTGCCGAGGCTCCTCTCATTCGACATTCTTTGTCTGAGTCTTGTTCGAGAAAGGCACAAGCCACATCCCAATAATCGGCCAACCGCCAATGGTTGATGAGTACTTCTAGAGCAATGCAGCGCAATTGAGCGTTTTCATGGGTGAGAAAACGCTCTACCACAGGGCGTGCCTCCAAAAAGTGGCCACGTCCGAATTCGTGGATAGCACTATATAAATCTCGTCCTGAGAGCTTATTATCACGCACATCTTGTAACTGACGCATAAGCATGCCTTTATCCATTGCAGTCATATCTTTTCTCCTTCAATCTCTCTTATCACGTCTATCTTATGGGAAAGGGATCTTCGTTCCAGGATACCACTGGTCACGGTTGATAACCTTTTCAACATAGTCCAAGGTTTTACTTCCCTTACTTAAAAGATCCTGGATAATGGTCCGATCATGACTGGAAAGTCCAGGCTTTTCCAGGAGATCTTTAAACTCCTCGATGGCATTGTGAATGGAACGCATTGCCATGCTGACCTCACCCAGGTGGTCGTAATATCCTCCCGTATTTGGATTATACACCGGATCACCATGCAAATCTCGCCAAGCCCCCTCGAGGTCTTTGGGCGTCAGGTGATGTTCGATTGAATTAGACATCCTTTCGGCATAACTACGTGCTGTTAGATTTTCCAAATTGCTTGGATCTGGGTAGGGTGGCTTATCTAGAGGAGGTGGTTCCTCCGGTGGCATAGGCTCCTCTAGGTGCTCTGCCCGCTCCAACATTCTAGTATTTCTATTTTCCGATTGTCCTATCTCATTTGACATGTGTTGCGTTGCTTCCGCTAGTATTTCTCTCAATCCCTCAGAGAGTTTTTTGATATATAAATCGTGCTCTTTATTATTATCAGAATGTGTATTATTATTATTGCTATCATATCCATAGGTGATATCATGATGTTCACCACTGCCGCCATCACGCCC
>CBJMBI010000886.1:0-1650 GCA_966427955.1 uncultured Ktedonobacterales bacterium | reverse complement strand
GAACACGAAGTGGTGAATCTTACCCAACTGGCTCAGGAGGTTGCCCGGCGTGTGCAAGCTTTCGCCGAGCAGTGTGGCATCACTGTCGAAATGCAACAAGCCAGCAATTCCCGCGTGATTGGAGATCCCATGTTGCTGGAGCAAGCCGTCCTAGTCCTGCTCGATAATGCCATCAAATATAATCAACAAGGTGGCCGGGTTATCATACGTATGAGAGTGAAAGGTGAACAAGTCCATCTAGAAGTAGAAGATACAGGGATCGGTATCACAACAGAGCACCTGGCACACCTGGGCAAGCGCTTCTATCGGGTAGACAAAGCCCGCTCACGTGAGGCCGGCGGCACAGGTCTCGGACTCTCGATTGCTCGTCATATTGCCCTTACTCATGGAGGTCAGCTTCATCTCAGGAGTGTTCCGCAACAGGGAACAACGGTCACGCTTACCCTGCCATTAGCGCGCAAAAGTCTGACTGCGCCTCTTTCTCATTCTTAATTCTTATATGAGTCATCCCGATCAGGCCAATCCTGTAAACTGCGGTTGTCAAGTGGCTCTGTCTCACTGTCTCACTTTTTGTGATTCCGATGCGAGAATGAAAGTACGAATTAAGAGCAACTGGCTCTCCAAGCCAATTCGAAAAAGCTCTTTGCCTATATGCCAGAGCTTTCACACAAAGTGAAACAGAGCCCTAAGAGGCTGTAAATTTGGGAACTATTCGGCTCTTGACCGACTTTGGTGAGAGATGAGCTTATTGATCTCATCTGCCTCAACAGTTCATACTTGTTCACCAAGGTGAAATAGCTCGTCCATTCACTGATTCATCAAACGAGGACAGGAGCCCCTTTTTCGTTGGAAATTGGTCCCTCCAATATCATTGACAAGCACATGCATTTTGCTCTTTTTTTCTTGCTTTGACTTTTCTATAAGATAACCATGATATATGATCAAAAAGAAGACTATGCTTTTCTTTGACTGAAACCTCTCCGTTGTAGCAGCATGAAGATGAGATACGCTAAAATGAGAAGAGGCAGGTAGAGAGAGGTAAACATCTGAAGACCATTTCGACTCGTCGAGAAGGCAACCACGATATTCACGAGTTCCAGCAGAGCGGTTCCCCAATATCCCCACCACTTGTTCAGATGCAGAGCACGCGCCAAAGCCAGATAGAGAAAGGCCAGGACGGAAAAATACAGGATGATTTGCACACTGGTCATAAAATTAGGAGTCTGAAGTACTGTGATATTCATTGGACGCGTCTTCGCCATATTCAGTAGTTCAGGTGAGGGTATCTGAAACGAAAAAGTCAGTGGTGTAATGGCAGAAAGCAGATTGAGGAATATCAATGATTCCAGCAGCATGAAGAGATAAAAGCCACCGAGAAAGCTAAGAAATGCGACAATGAGATTGATTCCAAGTGGCCGATCCGAGGATACGGCCCGATTGAGTGCTTTGAACCATTGCATGAGAAATCCCTTTCGTCTGAAGAGCAATCAAACTCAGCAGAGTAGAACAGATGCTGTGCTCAGCCCGGCATGACAAATTGGGAGAAATCCCTCCTCTTGTTCGTACCTCCAGCAGTGTGAAATCCTCTTTCCTCTTTTTGAAGGATATGTTTTGTTATCTGTTTCCTCCCATTCTCTCAATTTCCGACAG
>CBJMBI010000885.1:0-1651 GCA_966427955.1 uncultured Ktedonobacterales bacterium | reverse complement strand
GGTGAGGCTAGGGGCTTGCCACAGCGAGAGCAGTAGATATCTCCAGCATCGTATGGCTCTCCACAATGGGAACACTTTGGGGCTTGTGTGCTAAATTGTTGTGATCCTTGCCTTGGTGCCACATCTTCATAAGACGATGATGAAGCTTGTTGTCGCACTTGCGCCTCTAGATCAGGGGGAACAGATCCAACCTTGGCATCTGGCCTCTGCCGAAAGACGACTGTATCAAGTCCATCAAACACCTGACTCTCAAGACTTACCTGCCGGATTGCCCCAACGCCAGCAGTAATAGCCAGAGGCCATAAGAGTAGCATACCAATTGCCCCAGCAGCAGCCTTATCCAACCACTGTTGTTGACCAACTGTGGCAAGCACACCACGAGGAAAATGCTCTAATGTCACAGTCAAGGCTGCCTGCATCCCAAAAACAGCTTCAAGTTGACTACCCATCTTCACTTGCACAACCATGCGCTCTTTGTTACCAAAATGCTGCACCTGGTAGTCTTGTGAGAGATAATAATCGTCTAAATCTCTTGCAATGCGTTCAATATCTAAATCTGGCGCTTGATAAAAGCGTGTATCCATATGTCCTCCTTTTAATTTTATCGATTTCAAAGTAATCTTACCACAACGCTTCCTGGGAGTGAGCACTTTATACACTACAATCAAGATATTTTGTCATGGCCTAGAGCAAATCACTTGTGGTAAACTATATACAATGCCTGTCTATTTACCCTGTTAATTTCTTAATGTTCAGAAGCCAGGGGGACATCCGCAAGTCAAGGTTGGTGATACCAGAATGCCATACTCTGCTGTTCTTTTCTCATTACGAAATAATGCAGTATATTCAACTATTCTATTATCTTCTTAAGGAGTGTATGCAAAATGTCCCTAAGACTACCACCAACAATTTGGTCACACCACCGTATAGAATGGGGACAGCAAACCTATGTGATGGGAATTGTCAACGTTACACCTGATTCGTTTTCCGGTGATGGCCTCAAACGCGCTATTACGACAGAAGAAGAGCTAGTATACAAAGCTATAGAGCAGGCACAGCACTTCGTTGCTGAAGGAGCTACCTTTATCGATGTAGGAGGTGAGTCAACACGACCGAATGAAGCAAAGGCAGTTTCAGAGGAGGAAGAAATTGCGCGTGTTATTCCTGTTATTAAGGCTCTCCGTGCAACCCTACCAAAGGAAGTGATCATTTCGATTGATACCTACAAAGCTGGTGTAGCGGCAAAAGCACTAGATGCTGGAGCTGATCTGATTAACGATATTTGGGGGTTGCGTCACGATCCTGCTATGGCTCACATTGCCAGTGAACGCAATGTTCCCGTTATTTTGATGGCCAATATGCGTGGATACCAGAAGCATGAAATCATCAGTGACATTGTGCGCTTTCTGGCAGGTAGCATTGATTTGGCTCTTGCAGCAGGTATTGCCTGGGAACGGATCATCATCGATCCCGGAATTGGCTTTGGTATGACACTAGAAGAAGATTTGACGGTCCAACGACGGCTGGGCGAATTGCGTGCACTGGGCCGCCCTCTATTACTGGGTACGTCACGTAAATCCCATATTGGTCGTATTCTAGGCGGTCTTCCAGTCTCCGAACGTCTGGAAGGTACAGCTGCTACCATAGCTCT
>CBJMBI010000884.1:0-1659 GCA_966427955.1 uncultured Ktedonobacterales bacterium | reverse complement strand
GGGTTGTAGTGTGTAGTTCCTGCTAGCCACAGGCGCTCAAATCTGAGCTAGCAGGGTTTTCGATGATATGGATGGTGCTATTATAGCACGTTTCTGGAGAGCTGGGAAGATGGAACTCACCACACGGCAAATTAAACAAGATATTCCATTTGATCCCACGTGCGCGTGGTGTTTGAAAAATCATGGGTTGCTCACGAAAGAGAACCAAAAGGAAGGCGACTCGCACGGGGCATGTGTGATCCATGCAGAAATGGAGTATCAAGCGTATAAGTCTAGGAAAAGGGAAAGGGCAAAATGCTAGGTAGAAACAATAAAAACAAGAGGAGTGTTTCTCTTGCACTGCAAATAAACGAAGTAATTCTTGACGCAATTAGGTCAATTAATACGGGAGTTGAGAAGGAAATTGTGGCGGTTCGGTGTCTTGATTGCCATGCGATGGTGAGGGACTTCAGTAACCATGGATGCACAGGGGGTGCAGCGTGATTAGCTTTAAAGGTGCGCTAAAGGCTAGAGAGCCAAAGCTAATTGAAACACAAACCACTAAAGGCGGATTGGTGATCTGGGATGCATCGGAACCAAACCAAGAGCACCCTGTGGATACATCCGAGTGGAGGCGTTTCAATTTTATCGGCGTGGGGAAGCGTAATAAAGGCAAAACATACAGATCCTATGCATCCGATGTTGAGCATGCAATTCTCGACATTTGCACTGGCCATAGGCTGTCAGAGGATGATATCAGGTTGATCAAGTAGCGCGTTCGTCGGCTCTGCTGTTCGCTCATACGGTGGACAGTAGAAGCGGGCAAATGTGCTCGAATAGCGCTCGAATGAGCGAAAGAAAGGGTGATTTCATGTCTATTAAGTATTCTGAGTGCGCAATTGGTGTACGTATTGTAGCTCGTGGTATGGCAGATGGAAAGTACGATTTGGCTTTCTCGAAAGATCCAAGTGCGAAAACGTTAGCTGAAGCTGAATATGATCTGCTAATGAAAGATTATATTCAGCATGGAGAAGACTCTGAATTAGCAAAACGTTCCAAAAAGCTGAATATCGAGTTGTAACGCGTAACTAGTGGCTCGGGTGTGCCATAACACCCATCAAGCAATTCGAGAAAGGTGAAACATGGCCTTACGAGATCGGTTAAAGTCACGCGACAAGCTCATAGAGGAGGCTGTAGAAATCTCTTATCAACATCTTTCTGATCCTGCCGAGGACCCAAGAGACGATAAGTTCCACCTGACACTGTACTTCGATCAGCTTAGTAAGTCTGAATTAATCCGTGATTTAGAAGCTGTAAGACGAGGAGATATCTGAAATGCCAAAGTTTGTTTACAAGATCGCAAACCGAGACGGTGAAGACTCGGGAGATCTTGAGATTGAGGCTCGTAACGCTGATGAAGCTTGGAACAAGAAAAAAGATGCTGAAAAGTCAGGGGAATACATCTACGAATGGAGAGAGATACCAGATAATCCAACTGGAGTAAAACGACGTTAGCAAAACACGCTCTCCTGTCAGGCGCTAACCACAGGAGAGCACAGCCACAAGGTAAGTAGGCCAGCACAATTATCGCATGTCTGGCCAGGGAAGGAGAAGCCAGACATGAGCGATCTTGACAAATTTGAACGAGCAGCACAAATCTTCCTGCTCACTCTTTTTACC
>CBJMBI010000883.1:0-1666 GCA_966427955.1 uncultured Ktedonobacterales bacterium | reverse complement strand
TTAAGGCTGTTTATGGCGTCGAGGTGTCTGCTGTCCTTGTTGGAGAGCTCATTTTTCCATCTGTGCTCAAAAGGTCTTGAGGGACCTTCTCTATTCTGAGCACTTCCTTCTCCAAGATTGGTGTCCCCATGAGAAAAAATCGTTCCTCGCTTTGTCTCCAAAGTGGAGAGAAAAGTTTGTTTTTGGGCTGTCTCGGTAGTAGAAGCTGCTGAGTGAGCAGTGATCTCTGTTTCTATGGGACGCTTGCGCTTCTTAAGAGGTTTTTCGTTTGGGCTATCTTTAATTGGTTCTAATCTAGATATTTCTTTCATTTTTTTTCTTGAATCCTGAAAAGAATAATGCTATGGCCTTCAACTTCTGCATTTCCCTCTCCTCAGAGGCATCTTTCTCCCGCAGAGGAAGGCTTTTCTAGGATAGCAGAGAGGTGTCTGTTTTTCTAGGAGGAAAGAGGGACAGTTCTCTTAACTAAATAGAGATGAGATGTGCTTTCTCATTCTGTGCTCATGTGATGTTCTTTCTTCTACTTTTTAATCTTTTGAGGGGGTCGGTAGCAGGAAGGACAACGTCAGCATAAATCTCATCAACAGGAATGCTTAAGCCGATACTTTCCAATTCTACATTTTCGCCTCTATTGTACCATTGATCTATCCATTGTACGCTATCTAGCCCTTCTCTACCCTTCCTCGCCATTTTCTGAATAAGCGTACAATCCCAATTTACGAGGATATATTCTTGAATTGAAAGACACTGTGTGTAAACTAAAAGCTTATCACGTCTATCACGTATTTCGGTGGAGGGAGATAATACTTCTATTACTAACTTTGGATGTTCTATATAGGTCTTGTTTTCAGTGAGATCTTGCTCATTGCATGTAACCATGATATCAGGAAGGTAGCAGATATCTTCAACCTTGAGGGTCCCTTCCACGAGTGCAAAGCAGCGTTTCTTTCTGACCTGTGAATGGATGAGGGTGCTCATATTGGTAATCAGCATCGTATGGTTCGTCGAGCCCCCTGACATAGCGACCATTTCACCATTTTCAAATTCATATTTCTGGTCGAGCTGTTCACGATCGAGGGCGAGAAAGTCCTCGACAGTCATCCACTTATCTCTTTTTGCTATCATGTTTGGGTCCTTTCTCCATCTGGCAGGGTGTTACTCTAGACTGTATTGTATCACATGCCTTTGTCAAGTTCCCTGACACTCTTTGGCTTTTGAAATAGGATGGCTTGTGAACTGGTCTTGTGAGGAGAGAGAGAGCTTCCTTCCTAATTTATGCAGTGACATAAGGGCAGACTGCAACTTGGATACCTACTTGACGTGCCTCTTCGGCCATGTGTAAAAGTCTGCTTGCAATTTCCTCGTCGATGTACTCTTCCCCACAGGTTTGACAGACACGAGCGGGGACTTCCTTGATAACGATTGTTGCCTCATCATCTTCCAAGGTGACGGTCACTTTTTCTGGGCTGTTTCTCCATGTCTGCAGATGACACATTTCATGATGTTTTCCCCCTCTTCACAGATGGTTCCCACTCAAGGAAAGAGAGATGCAAAAAGCTAGTCCGAGAGTTAGGATACTCGTGTTTTGCTCTCACTTTTGCTCTCAATCTCATCATTGAGAGAGGAGCGTTTCGTGATCGATAGCCATAAAACAAGGCTAGAAGCT
>CBJMBI010000882.1:0-1669 GCA_966427955.1 uncultured Ktedonobacterales bacterium | reverse complement strand
CAAGGCAAATGCACAGAACTGTGTTCTACAGGACTGGTACATCTTTGGATATATCCAGTAGTTAGAAAGGATCAAACAATTGACTGGAATACTTATACCAGATAGACCTATCCTTACACCAACCTACGAGACTCCAGAAGAGCTTCTAGTTGACTACGAGAACTACTGGAAAACTCCAGTTAAACCACGTAACTTTGAAGAGTTCTCACGCATGTACAGTGCTGCTGAGAACGGGCCAGCAGGGCTATGGGAGGTTGTTCAGTGGAACCCGAAGACAGGACGCGCTCGTAAACGCGTATGGTCCAATAAAGTCTTAACTGATCAAGGGGCCTTGAATGTACTATCAGGAGTGATTAACAACGCTGTAGCGTCTGCTGCATTTAACAACCTGTATATCAACAATAACGATGGGTCAACTACCCTGACAACGGCTTTGACGAATGGTCAGACAGGTGTCACGTCGTTAGCAGTTGCAGCTCTACCAGCGGCTATACCCTCGGGTACTCAGATCCAAATTGGATACGGTACAGGCCAGACTCAAACGGTGACCACGTCGGCGTCTGCTGCTCAAGGCGCAACAAGCATTTCTGTAACGTCATTCACATCCAATGCGGCCTATGCTATCGGAACTGCTGTGGTACCTGTTCCACAGGTCACGGATAACCCAACAAATACCAACTTAAAGGCCAATCAATCGAGCGTAGTTGAACAGTATAGTGGCAACCTCTCAGCTGGTGCTTTCACTAATTCAGGAGCCGCTTCAGGAGCAGGGAACCGTTGGGTGCAGGTCGCATTTGTGTTTAAGAATTCAACAAATGGAGGAAGTACAGCAAACGGCAACTATACAAGCCAGTGGCTAGTAAATGTCTCAAGTGCTGCTACAACCAACAATTACGTAGATCACAATATTAATACACCTATGAGATGTGACAACAACAATAACATCTCAGCAAGCGCACAAATAAAGATGTAAGGAGATAAATCAGCATGTCCACACAGAAGTCTACAGAAGTGATTTTTGTTACAAATAATGATGAGAAGGTTAGAAACGAGCTACACGGAAAGTATGACACTCAGGGGCTTGAGCTGGTCAATAGCCAATCCACCTATATTGCGTGGCATTGGTTTAACCCTTCTGATGAGGCTATTGCAGATATCAAGTCTTATGCAGAGTTCAAGGGGATTGTGCAAATCAGCTAGCTTGGTTGCTGAGCATAAAAGCTATGCTCAGCTCATACAGGAGTAACCATGGCAAATTGGCTTGTGGTGACTGACAACTCTAATAATGCCCGACAAATCATGAAAGGATTTACCGGAACAAAGCAGGTTGTAGTAGGAGGGAACGGGCAGTACATCTATTGGGAGTGGTTAAATGCTGCTGATACAGATGTAGCAACATTGCAAGCATCTGGTCATCAGCAAGTGCTGCCTCTTGTCCCACTAGCAATGGTAGAAGCGAATTGGATGTAGCGCATGACAATCCTTGCGGCAGATGATTTTACACGCGCCAATCAGTCGGGCTGGGGGACCAGTACGGGTACAAATGGTGGTCAAGTTTGGTCTCTCATTGCGGGCTCAGGATGGACCATTACGTCCAATTCAGGACGGGCTAACAGTATATCCAATAATGTTTTTTATCTAGGGAGTGGCACGCAGGGAGATACAGAAG
>CBJMBI010000881.1:0-1682 GCA_966427955.1 uncultured Ktedonobacterales bacterium | reverse complement strand
GTGACTTCCTGGTCAGGGATCAGGGATCAGATCCACACCTTGGCTCGTACCCTGCAACCGGCTGTCTTTGCATTTGAGGGATAGGGCTGGGTTTTGTACGAATCCTTCTCGTATCCTATTTCCAGACAGGGTTAGGATAAGGGTAAATAGATGTGGTAGATCCACTCACCATCCCAATATTTGCAATATGGCATGTCTTTCCATTTTTGATGACAATGAGATCATCACCTGCCTTAATATCCAAATTACCCTGATTTGCATCAAGATGGTAGGCCAGAGTATAAGTTTCTACATATGCATTCCCTTTCAATGTAGATTTACTGGAGAAGCTGGCACTAAGAGTATGGGTTTGTTGCTCTTCATCCTTGAAATCCAATACATGGATGCTATTTTCACGGACGAAAACTTTGTTGTATAGCATTGCCATATCCGTATTAGGTGCAGCTGTTAGGGTCAGAGAGCTAGGATCAGATAAGCTGGACGAGTTTGAATTTGCCCCGCTATTAGCGTCTCCGCAGCTAACCATGAATGTTGCCATACAGACAATCAAGAGTAACCAAAAATGAATCCTTTTCAAACAATTTTCCTTTCTAAAACTAATACCAATGGAAGAATCCCGAAGTATGTCTTACCTTATGTCTACCAAGACGCGCAGAACGAGTTTTGTTTAACTACCTAGTACTTTTGTAGGCTATGCGCGGTCGGTTGGGACAAATCCCATGTTCTCACCGATCTGTCTGCATCAGTTTGAATTAGATTGCATGCTATGCAAAAAATAACAAATAGCCACCTCTTCTTGTAATTTCCGCTTTTATACTGCACAATTGGAGTAGTAATGGAAAGAAGGAGACTGTTCCTTCTTCGAGTAAGGAAACGGCGATGCTCCCCAGTCAGAAGGAAAGCGAGAAATCACAATGAGGAAGGTCTATGTACGTCCCCATTACCGCAACTTGCCAAGAGGATCAAAGAAGAAGAAGTCTGATAATAGTTCGTTCTTGCGTATAATTGGTTTCGGCCTTCCCATTTTTGCTCTTGCCTATATTTTAAGCATAATTCCTCTTCAGGTGTATTTTATTATTGCTGCTAGTATTGCCACTCTTCTTATTTGTGGGCTTTTACTCTTTGGATTGATAAGAGTCTATCACATGCAACAGAGGACAAGGATAGAAGTCGAGAATCAAGAATGTCAAGAGTATATGCGTCGGGTGCAAACCCAGAATGAACAGCAAGGAGTAGTCTATCACAATGATAGACAAAAGCTCCAGCCATCTTTCAATGAACAGGATGTGGCTCAGGAAAGTGCAATCGAGAAGTATCGCATACGACAAGAGCAGAAACGCGAACGAGAAAAGAGAATTCATCTCACAACATTGGGGGAAGTCCTGACTCTCCGATCGGATGAGTTTGAAGAACTTATTGGTGACTTGCTGCGAGAAAGTTTCTATACTCAGGTCAGAAGAGTTGGTGGGAGTGGTGATCTTGCCGCTGATCTTACAGCGATTGATCCACAAGGGCGCAAGGTCATTGTCCAGTGCAAGCGCTACTCACCAGAAAAGACTGTTGGTACGCCTGATCTCCAGAAATTTATAGGAATGCTCGTTGTTGAGCATAAAGCTGATTTTGGGATCTTTGTTACCACCTCATCCTTTAGCCAGAAGGCCATTGAGAAGGCAAAAGAATGG
>CBJMBI010000880.1:0-1685 GCA_966427955.1 uncultured Ktedonobacterales bacterium | reverse complement strand
GCCAAGTGTAAGCCAGCCGAGCGATAGGTATGATGTTTCCAAAAGCTCGTATTCCACGCGGAGCTAACCGCAGCAAACCTCTGCCATATTTGAATAGCATTAGTATACTGCCGAGCACTCTCATACAGAACGCTCATATTTGAGATTAAATTGATTTTGAGGTGAGTAGCCTGTGGATCGTGAAGTTGTCCTACGACCGCAGTCGCACGCTTCTCTTCAGCTAATGCTTCTTTTAGGTTACGCTGCTGAAAAAAAGCGAGAGCAATCACATTACGTGTCCACCCCTCTTCGCGTATGGCTCGTTCACGCGTTCGTCCTTGTAGAAGGCTCAGGCCACGATTCAGCAGAGTTATGGCCTCCTCGGATTTGTGCAACTTCTTGACATGGATGAGACCGAGATACATATGAAGCTGTGCGCAAGCCTCTGGAGATGGATTACAATCGAGAGCTTTATTGAAGGCATCGATGGCGGTAACATGATCCCCGACTAGAGATTGGACAACGCCGATAGATTTCCACAACAGTGCCTTGATCTCTGCGACGGATTCCAGACAGGACTCATCTATTTCAATGGCTGGTGCGATGTTCTTATCATCAAGCGCTGCAAAACAACGCTGTACCGCTGATATAGTAAAATCGGTTGGCTGGTTGTCTATTATATCGAGCGCTTTGAAGATTGCAAGTAACGCACCTTCATAATTTGTTGAGTAGAAGCAGCTCCGTATAGCTAAAACCGCTGCAGCAATGCGTAATGCAGGCTCCTCTTTGCCCACAACATGCCGTAAACAGGTATGCTCAAAGTCCTCAACAATGCAATCTGAGCGTAGGCTAGGGAAGCTTTCACACAGAGAATCTGTGGGCATGCAATCCAGACGTTCTATTAGCCTGTTATGACTAAGCTGACGCAACTGCGCTACCATTTGGGGTAATGCAGTACTGTTACCCCAATCAGCAAAAATGATGCCGTAGGGTTGATGATCGAGACGCGCTCGCTCACAGGCTCGCATAAGGCCGCGCAAACTGACCAGATCACATGTCCCTGTATTTCTGAGGACCAGTCGTCTGTTACCACTGCGCAAGCTGGCAACGATTGCCTCAGCGGCTACATTGAGAGTCCGGTAAACCTGTTCAGACTCGCGATGTAGCCTACGTTCCGATGGACTGAGAGCTAGATCGGATAATTCAGAAGAATCCTCGATAGATCCTGGAAAAAGCTGATTCCATTCCTGAGGATGTTTGCGAGCAACAGTATCGATAGCGGAGGATTCGTATGCCTGTAATGTGCGTAGCAGCACACGCAGGCCACTAAATGCGCTTGGTAGAGTAGAACCAATATCGACCTCAATGGTTCCCTTTAGTAGAGGATTGGGAGGTCCATAGAAGATCTGTAGCCGAGGTTGCTCGACTGTAAGTTGCGTCAGTATGTTCTTCATCGTCGTTATGCCAGCGCTAGGGGAGCGATTTTATTTTCAACTTCTTCAAGCAGGAAATCAATGCCAAGATCCTCTAACGGATCTTCATTGATCGCGTCAAGTGTAACTCCATTTTCTTCTTGCAATATGGCCTTGTTTTCGGGATTCCCATCTTGTGTCTGAGTGAGTGTGTCCTGTTTTTCTCCCATGAAATTTTCTGCCTTTCATTGGGCAGTGCATTAGACAGAGACATCCAATGTACTGCATAACATA
>CBJMBI010000879.1:0-1690 GCA_966427955.1 uncultured Ktedonobacterales bacterium | reverse complement strand
GACATCTCTAGAGAATATATATGTGAGAAGATTCGGTCTCCTCCTGCCCCTATTGGGATGGTACTACGCAAAAAATGAACTGTACCCATTGATCTCAGAGCCTCTAGACAAAAAATATATGAGATTGTATACTATGGTTAGTGATATTAATTCATGTATTAGGAAACAGATCATGATAGAAGGCAAGGATTATACGATCAGTGATGACAACATTTTTGCTAATGATGGTCGGCCTGACCCTGAAGAGCGCATGATGCGAGCGCAACTGCTATACTATATTGCAACTGAAATCAAGCGACGTAAGCTCTCCCAACGTCAAGCTGCTGATCTGCTCGGTGTGCCCCAACCTCATATCAGCCTATTGCTACAAGCCAAATTGAGTAACTTCTCACTCGAGCGTCTTCTTCAGATGACCACAAGGCTCGGAGTAGATTTGGCAATTTCTGGTCAGTTAACGGATGAGCAAGGTCACATCACACTCAACTTACCACAATTTGCCTGATACCAAGCAAGGGGCATTGTCAGGCCAAAGCACAGCTATGTCAAAAGGAAAACGAGCGGCCATCTACACGAGAAGTTTTCAGGCAAAGATGCTCAAGAATAAGCCACTAGAAGGCGAAGTTGAGCGATGTAAGGCTTATTGTGCCAGATGTGGCTATCACGTTGACGAGGATCATGTTTATTATGAAATACAGCCAGACAGTGATGGGCAAGGTCAACCTGAATTAAACCGCCTCATAGTTGCTGCTAAGAGTGGATATATAGATGTTGTAGTAGTAACAGGTCCAGGAAGGCTATCCAGCAGTCCAGCGGAGTTGATCTCTCTGATCCAACAATTCCAAAGTGTAGGTGTGAGGGTAGAAACCACGGAACCATCGTTTTTGGATAGAGCAAGACCAACTGAGCAGGGCCAGATGAGAAGTGGTGTACCGTCTCATCAGAAGAAACGTTCGAGATGGACAGAGTATGAGATTGTCGGTGCATCGACAATCCTGCATCAGAACACTCTCAAGCGAGTAGCCATCTACGCTAAAGGGGATGCCAACTCACTCCAGGAACAAATAAAGCGATGTAAAGCCTACTGTACCAGCAATGGTTATAGTGTTGACAAGGATCAGCTTTATGCTGAGATGCGGGAAGGTCCCGATGAGCAGGACCACCCCGAGCTAAATCCCGAACTAAATCGCCTCACGGAAGTTGCTAAAAAGGGCCTACTAGATATGATTGTACTAACCAATGTACAAATGTTTACCAGAAGGCCCTCATATCTTGCAGCTATCTTACAGATATTTCAAGATGCTGGAGTGCAGGTGGAAACAATCGAGTAAAATAGTCAAATTTCGGCCGCCAATGCCTTCTTAAATTGCGTCTTTGTCCTTCTCTCAAAGAGAGGTAATAAGAGGACAAGGACTAAGATGCCAAGTGCAAATATACTGATCATCTCGATCACACCAGACCAGCCATCTGTGCTCCAAAAGAAGCCTCCTGTTGTGTTGCCGACACTTGAGCCAACATAGAAGAAGAAGAGATACAATGCGCAGGCCTGTGCTTTTCCATTACGGGCTCGTTTGTTGACCCAACTACTTGCAATGGCATGGCCGCCAAAGTAGCCAAGGGTCGAAGCTGCCACTCCAAAAATTTTGACTGGCAGATTAGAGCTAAGCGTTATAAGCGCTCCCAGACCTAGCAA
>CBJMBI010000878.1:0-1691 GCA_966427955.1 uncultured Ktedonobacterales bacterium | reverse complement strand
AGCCACACATTGACAAGCTCACAA
This sequence comes from uncultured Ktedonobacterales bacterium, assembly GCA_966427955.1. Taxonomy (GTDB): domain Bacteria; phylum Chloroflexota; class Ktedonobacteria; order Ktedonobacterales; family Ktedonobacteraceae; genus DASYAN01. The sequence goes on along the minus strand of CBJMBI010000878.1, from coordinate 1,667 downwards.
AGCAGATTGGGGATGCTCAACAGTCAGGCCAGCCCGTGCCGCCACACTTTCTCTACGAGCAGAACCGATTGCAGACAACCAAGGCACTTATTTCGGGCCAGATCAACCAGTATGCGGCTCTTTCCAAATCGACAACCATCGGTCTCAAAAAGACAGGCGTCCAGTTAGGAGAACGGTCAGGAATGGCCCAGCTTGACGCTACAATGCCCGCTAGCACGCCTTCTAGCTTCGGGGTGCCCTCTGACCAAGCCATAGCGTCTATCGTCGGCTCTACGCAAAAGGGAAGCCCTCTAGCAGACTTGTTCAATGGATGGGGTGCTGAAGCGGCTGACAAGGTGGGGAAGATCTTGATTACTGCTGTATCGCTAGGGGACAACCCGAGAAAGATAGCGCGTGATATAGAAGACGCATTAGATATTTCACGCGCAAGAGCACTTACCATTGCACGTACTGAGATGCTAAGAGCATACAGGGAAGCTGCACTAGAAACATATAGAGCGAATGATGATGTAGTTGAGGGATGGCTGTGGATGGCCGATTTGTCGCCTAGAACATGTGCAGCCTGTTTAGCTATGCATGGAACAATTCACAGCCTTTCAGAGGATTTAGACGGGCACCCGAATTGCATTCCATCGGGTGCCATTGTATCAGGCCCTAGAGTCGTTGGCAGCTCGACGCGATGGTATGATGGAGAGGTTGTCGATATTGAGACTCTCGGGGGGAACTTCCTTACCGTCACCCCAAATCACCCGATATTGACTCTTAATGGTTGGGTCGCAGCTGGTGAGCTGAATGAAGGATGCAATGTAGTCAGCAGCCTTAGGAGAGAGAGGCCATCTGAGTTCATCAGTCCAGATGATTATCAGGTTGAAGCCCCTATCGAGCAAGTAGCGGCAGCGTTCGGGGGATCTTTCGCGATGTCTTCCAGTCCCGTGCCAACTTCCCCCGAAGATTTCCACGGCGACGGTATCGGTTCCAAGGTCCACATTATACGGTCCTACAGCCATTTGAGGGATGATATCAATACCCCTTTGCTTCAGCCATTCTTTAAGCAGCAATTCAGTTGGAGAAATGCCCAATTGTTTCTCTTGTCTGGTTTGGGCTCGTTGGATCTTTTCATCCAACGAATGCTTACGCCCGCGTACAGCGTCATGAGCAGCTTTAGCTGCTTGACTTCGTTGCTCGGGGGTCATATTGGAAGCCCTAATGATGTTGGCTTGGCTCATAGTGCGCCTTTCAACGCCAGCAATACGCAAATGTCTAGTTATGACATTGCGAGAGACATTGTAGGAGTCAGCAAGAGCTTTTTCAGATTCACCAGAGATATATCGTTGGGCAATTTCTTCAGTAGACAATGGTGTATGCCTAGCACTCAATTTTGCGCCTTGAATGGCTCGTCTTTCTTCATCGGTTCTAAACAGTCCTCTCTTTCTCAACTCAGCAGTAAGCCTTTGCTCACTGATATGGAACTTCTTACTAGCGTTTTGGGAACTTTCTCCAGCTATGTATGCTTGGATCGCGTTCTCAAGGTTAGTCGTAGACGCTTTAGTGGTCATGTGTATAATCTCCAAACTATTAATGGTTGGTACATTGCCAATAACATTATAACACATAACTGTAGATGCACTAAAAGCCCACGGGTGAAAGGTTCAAGCTTCAGTCCCCTA
>CBJMBI010000877.1:0-1697 GCA_966427955.1 uncultured Ktedonobacterales bacterium | reverse complement strand
TCTGGCTCAGCCAAGCGGACTGCTTCGGAAAGGGCAGCGAGAGCCTGTGTTTCCTTTCGGCACATCTGGTAGGCGAGGGCTTGCAAGAGGCGGATCTCAATCATATGGCCCCAACGTTGGCCTGTCGTCGCTCTCTGGAGCACGGACTCCAGTTGCTGCAGGGCAACATCTGGTTTGGTCTGTGCTAAGAGGACACGGATACGTGCTGCTTCTTCCCGTTCATGTATAAAGGGATTGCCATGTCGTTTCTTCATATCAAGCTCCTCAGCCCAGCGCGTCGCACGATCTAGTTCCCCACAGGCGAGCCAGAGTCTAACTTGATCAACCGTGGTAAAGGGGGAGCATAAATAGAGATAGGTGGGCTGATTTAAACTGGTGCTCATACGCTCAACCTCTTGAAAAGCTGAACACGCGGCTTCTAGTTTGTTGCACGATAGGTAGATACGTAGCAGTACTGCATACCCATAGAACAAATTACTGAGTAGTACAAGTGATTGAGTCTTTTGGCTCAACGAGATGACTTCTTGGATTAGAGCTAATGCTCTATCTAATTCGTTCCACTCGCGCAAGACTTCTGCTTGAAGAGCTAGAGGCCAGCTCACCTCGGGTATGAGGAGTCCATCTGGCTTTTTACTCAATTGCATGGCTTGCTGCGTCAGTTGGTGTGCCTCATGTAATCGTCCTGCTGCTATCATGGCACAAGTAGTCGAGCCCATGATATTGAGAGCTAGAGCGGTGTGGTCGGCTGTCTTGGCAAGCATGATTCCATGGAGTCCACTTTCGATGGAGGCCACTATATCGTTGGCAGCAGAAGTATAGTAAGCATGCGTTTGGAAATTGGCAACTTGTGCACGACCTAGAGTATTTCCTGCTGAGAGCAAGGAAAGTGCTCGCTGACAGAGTGTAAGAGAGACTTCTCCATCTTCTGTCATAAACCGGAGTGCGGCACGCCAAGCGATAACCTCCCCGAGCAGATTCTCTTGTTCCTGTCGTGATTGCAGCTCCAACATCGGGTCTGAGTTCTCCTCATTGCCCTGTCTCGTGAGTGAGGTGGTCAGCGTTGCTTCAGCAGCATCAAGCCATCCATTCAACATGGAAACCGGGGCAATCGTACACAGGAGGAGGGCACAGGCAAGGCAGAGGCGAGGTCGGGAGCCTACGACGTCCGCTGGTAGCTGCTTGAGCCAATATTGGAGCATGACCAACTCATGTTCACGTGGTCCCAACGTAAAAGCCATTAACTGGAGGCTCTTACGTTCGATCAAATCAGCGGCCCACAGCCACTCATTGGCATGCAAGGCATGCAGGATGGCCTGTGTAGTTTGGTCGTGCTTAGCATACCAGAGGCTAGCACGATAGTGTAGAAGATGCACAATATCTGCATAGGTATTCTCAAGTTGATGGCGCAAGGCTTCAGCAAAAAGTGCATGATAACGATACCACTGGCGCCTGTTATCCAGAGAGACCACAAATAAATTGGCCTGTTCAAGCCATTGTAACATTTGCTGGCTGTCATTCTGCTCCAAGACGGCATTACAGAGTGGGGCGCTGAGACGCTCGAGAATGCTAGTGAAGAGCAAGAAGGTCTGTACATCCCGTGGCTGTCGTTGCCAAACCTCCTCAGTCAAAAAGTCTAGGATGTAGCGCTGTTCACCACTAACCTCCTGTAGCCAAGTGGTAGGATTAGCCTGTTCTGG
>CBJMBI010000876.1:0-1697 GCA_966427955.1 uncultured Ktedonobacterales bacterium | reverse complement strand
GCGGCAATGTATCGGCAGCGCATTTTCTGTTTCTGGATCGAAGGAGAAGATATCGCTACTTTACTCCTAGAGTCTTGGGATCATCAAGTAACTATCGCAGTAATTGATGCTCGAGAGCGCAACTACTACAGTGCACTGGACGAACTAGTCACCAGCCTTAAACAATCTATCATGCAATCAAAATCGGAAATGCCTTCGGCGCTTGCACAAGCTTTTTCCTGGGAACCACGCAATCCCTATAAAGGACTAAGGGCATTCACACAGGATGATGCTGGTGATTTTTTCGGACGGGACACTCTGGTTTATGAGTTAGTCGAAACTATGCGTGAGATGCTCACGGCGATGTTACCTAGTATGCCTGCGATGCGACTGTTAGCTGTCGTGGGACCAAGCGGATCAGGCAAATCGAGTGTAGTCATGGCCGGCTTGCTACCACGCCTACAAAAAGATGCGCTGCCTGGTAGCTCGACCTGGGTCTACCTCAAACCAGTGGTGCCAGGATCACACCCGCTGGAAGCTCTTGCACTTGCTTTTGCTCTCCATATGCCCCAAAGCAGCTTGAAAACGATACATGAGGACCTGCAAGGAGATTCAACGCGTGGCCTGCACTTACTGGCTCAACATCTGGTCTCTCAGCCAGATAGCAGAGTTGTCCTTCTGGTAGACCAGTTTGAAGAAGTGTTCAGCAATATGATCTCCGAACAGGAACGCCAGCAATTCATTGATCTACTCGTGACAGCAGCGACGGAACCTTCAGGGCCTGTGATTGTTCTCCTGACGTTGCGTGCCGACTATGCCGATCGACCAATGCAATACCCAGAGCTGTGTCGTTTGATCGAGGCTCATCGCGTCCCTGTCCTACCAATGGATCTGCAAGGGCTGCGTGCAGTAATTGAGAAACCCGCGGCACTTCCTACTGTACAACTGGTCTTCGAAGATAATCTGGTTGGAGACCTGCTCTTCGAAACGCAGAAGCAAGCCGGGGCTCTTCCGCTCTTATCCTTTACTCTGGAACAGCTCTTCCAAATGCGTGAGGGGCATATTATGACTATGCAAGCTTACAAGCGTATTGGAGGAGTGAAAGGTGCCCTAGCAAAATGGGCCGAGCAAACGTATACCAACTTACCTGGCGATGAGTATCGTACACGAGCACGAACTATCTTCTTGCGTTTGATCAATCCAGGTACTTCAGAACAAGATACAACGAGGCGCCGTGCCCCGCTCTCAGAGTTTGTGCTTAGTGATGCCCATGAGACTCGCTTGCTGGAAGAAACCATTGATGCATTCATTACAGCTCGCCTGCTCACAACCAGTGAAGTGGCAGGCGTTACGACAATCGAGGTAAGCCACGAAGCATTGATTCGCGAGTGGGCCAGACTGCTCACGTGGCTACGCGAGGCCCGTGATGATATTCATCTTCAGCAAGTCATCAGCCAGGATGCAGCAGCATGGCAACGGCATAAGCAACCTGCAGACCGACTCTACCGAGGTTCTCAGTTGCAAGAAGCACAGGCGTGGGCCAAGCGAAACATCCCCAGTGAGCAAGAAATGGCCTTTTTGCAGGCTGGCATCATGCGACAGAATCATACTCATATTATGCGTATTATGGCTATTTGCATGGTAGTATTGCTTATAGCTCCCATAGGATGGCTCAGCTTCCAATGGCGCTCCCATAGCCTTGTTGTTACCACCAATGC
>CBJMBI010000875.1:0-1697 GCA_966427955.1 uncultured Ktedonobacterales bacterium | reverse complement strand
ATAAACTTCTTAACTCTGGTTTTCTTTTTGAAAGTATGCTAAGATTCTTACAGGTTCAGAGAAGTATCAGTAGAAATTTCTGATAAGGAGAGACGTTTTTGGTAACTCATGAAAGAAGATATGTCATCATTGGCAATGGTGTTGCAGGAACAACGGCGGCAGAGACATTGCGTAAGCATGACCAAAACTGTAGTATTCACCTCTTGACCAACGAACCTTATCCTCTTTACAATCGTGTTTCGCTTCCACGCTTCTTGCAGGGCGTGATTAGCGAACAGAAGGTGATGATTCGCGATTTGGCTTGGCATGAGCAGCGTAATATTCATCTAGTTAGAGAGACCCTGGTTACCAGTGTCAATACAGATGAACGTGTAGTTCTGACCGCAGATGGCAAGCATTACCCTTATGATGCTTTGTTGATTGCCAGTGGTGGCTGGGCTAATCCCTTGCGTGTGCCCGGAGCCAAGGATACCAAGCACATTTATAATTTTGTCACACTTGATGATACAAAAACGATTATTGCTAGAATGCTAGAATCGCGTACCGCTCTTGCCTACGGCGGTAGTTTTATCTCCTATGAGTTGTGTGATGGCTTTGCGGTGCGTAAGCTCGATACGGTGTGGATGATGCGTGGTCCATACTGGTTACGTACAGCGCTAGATCCCGAGGGTGGTGAGGTCGTTGATGCCATTGCCAAGAAATTTGGTGTTGAAGTTATTCATGGAGACGAGATTGTATCCATCGTTGCTAATAATGGCGTTCCAAACTATGTGAAAACCAAGCAGGGACGTGAAATCCAGGCAGATGTGATTGGTATTGGTCTCGGTATCACGCTCAATACACAGATGCTCAAAGAAACTCCTCTTGAGATTCGAAATGGCGTTGTTGTGAATGAGTATCTGGAGACGAATGTGCCTGGTGTTTATGCTGCAGGGGATGTTGCTGAGTTCTTTGATCCAACCATCAATCGACATCATACAATGGGAACTTGGGATAATGCTCTAGCGCATGGCAAAATTGCGGCTATTAATATGGCTGGTGGTCGTGAGCCATATCTGGATGTGCCTACTTATACTAGCCCGCTCTTCGACGTCAATATTGCCGTCATTGGGGTTGCTGAGTCGAACAATCCTGAGTTGGAGACCGTTGTGTCTCGTGAACCTGGTGAGAAAGGCAACGAAAATTATCGCAAACTCTTCTTTCGCCAAAATAGGCTTGTTGGTGTGCTGATGATTGGGAGTCCAAAGGGACGAAAGAAGCTTCTTGATCTTGTCAAAAATCAGCAGTTAGTTGAGACAACTGCTGAGCGTGAAGCTCTACTTACTTTAAAGTAAAAATGTCTTGCTGGTGTTGGCAAGAACTTTTGTCGAAAGTTGCAACGAGCAGGGGGCTATAGGGATTCCTACTTGTGAGCAACTTTCTTTCCTTTCATCTCTTTGAAGCAATGAGCCCCCAGAAAGGGTTTTTATGGAAAGTGATGATCATCAAGATTCTCTTGCACTTAGACAGGAAAGGGTTGTTAGTGAGGATGGGATGATTAGGGAAGAGGTCACTATTCCTGTATCTGAAGAGATAAGTAGTATACCAGTGTCGGAAGATATGGACCCGATCAGTATAGCTGGGAATATACCAGTGTCGGAAGATATGGACCCGATCAGTATAGCTGGGAATATACCAGTGTCGGAAGATATGGACCC
>CBJMBI010000874.1:0-1721 GCA_966427955.1 uncultured Ktedonobacterales bacterium | reverse complement strand
ATAGCTCTGGCAATCTTGATTATAGGTGGGGGAGCAGGACTCATCTACTGGTCGAGCAACCAACCTCACATAGGGAAGGAAAAAAACAGCACTGGGCTATTTCATGGCCAGATTAACAAGACTACATCAACATTCCTCACTCCAACTGCAGCACCCGATACAACCAGCACATCTCCAGCCAATATAAATCCTTATGGAATTGACCAAAATATATTAGTGGTAAACAGTTTATTGGATAGCAATAGTCTAACAGCTCAATGGCAGGAAAATCCTCAGAGTAATTGTCAGTTTACCAATGGTAGCTATCACGCATTAGCAATGCCAAACCTCCTTACCACTTGTTTTGCCATAGGTACAACCAGTTATACCAACTTTACCTATGAAGTCCAGATGAAATTTATAAAAAATGGACCCAGGTATACTAGTGGTGGTATCCTCTTCCGTGGCAGCAAAGATCAGCAACAATTTTACCTTTTCGAAGTTTATGCCAGTGGTCGCTATCTCTTCCAAAAATGTAATAAAAATGGTGGTTGTACCATCCTAGCAGGTTCTACAACTGATCCTCCATTACCTGCGTATCACGTTGGGCAAACCAACACACTGGCTGTTGTAGCAAAGCAGAATATGTTTTCCTTTTATATCAATCAGCATCTAATAGGTAGTCAGCAAACTGATAACAATAACCCATATACGCAAGGGATGATTGGCGTTCTAGCACGTGGAGGCCTGCAAACGAACATTCCCACAGAGGTTGCATACAACCATGTTAGGGTGTGGCGATAGTAGGCACAGTCAGGTAAAGGAAGGAGACCTTGCCAGGGGGAAATGTTGAGCATGGGGATACTCAACATCTTGGCAAAATCTCCTAGTCATAGTGTACGCTAAAAAATCGGCTTTGCTAGCCTCATGCTATCACAAAATATTTCAAATTTGATTATTGCTTTCTAAACCTGTTAATGTAAACAAAGCTTATGGGAGGGCTACCATAGTCTTTGATTTAGCGCGTATAATTTAGGAAATACAGAATCTCTATTGTCAAAGTAGCTCGAAATAGAGGATAGAACATGCCACGAAAGCAAAAAAACAATCATCACATTGATGATCTGCAAGCACGTGCTAAGCAATTTGCTCAGAGTCTTGAAGATGAAACGACTACCCCTCAGTTAATAACAATACCAACACGAGATGAGCTGCTTGACCACAGGCAAATGCGGCGTACTACGATTATGCCATCATTTGAGCATGGTGAAAAGTATCACGAAGCAGGCAAACGAGACGTGGAACTGTATATACGTACCTACAATACGCTGCTACGAAGTTCGGGGGAGATCAACTTGAAGGCCCTCGTACAAGCTCACTACAATATTGATTCCAGCTTGCACTCTGATGCACGCAAGCCTAACCCAGACATGTCTGCATTTATCTATAGTGTACTGCGCTTGCCTACGGAGATCAATCGATGCAATCTTGTCCTACTAGGCCAATCAGAAGAGATCTTCCTGCAACACGGTTTTCATGTGAACCATTGGCAAGCAGTCACTGCCTCGGCCAGACGTCGCAAATGGTTCTATGATGGGAAAGAGACATTAGCCGTCTACGTTACGAGTGTCAGCGATACTGACGATATCGTGCCTGTTCTGGTCGCATTTCAGATTGAGTGGAACAAAATCTTTTACCTGCTTAACCAGGATGCCACCACTATGCAATTACTAGAGACGAAG
>CBJMBI010000873.1:0-1727 GCA_966427955.1 uncultured Ktedonobacterales bacterium | reverse complement strand
ACCTTGATCACATCGTCTACGCGACCTTGCACACGAATGAAGCCCTTTTCATCAATGGTTGCAGCATCACCTGCGAAATATACGTCTGGAATGGTATCCCAATAGGTCTGGTAGCGGGCCGGATCACCATAGATTGTACGCATCTGACTGGGCCAGGGATGACGGATGACCAAGAAACCTCCTTTGCCAGGACCTACGGAATTGCCATTTTTATCGACGATATCGGCTTCAATGGTGGGTAGTGGCCGTGTGGCGCTGCCAGGTTTCAACGGTTGGATGATCGTAGGGCTGATCAGGATGGAGCCGGTTTCTGTCTGCCACCAGGTATCCATGATGGGGAGTTCATCGCGTCCAATATTATGACGGTACCAAATCCAGGCCTCAGGATTAATTGGCTCTCCCACAGAACCAAGCAGGCGGAGGCTAGAGAGGTCGTGCTTGGCTGGCCATTCCTCGCCAAAGCGCATCAGACCACGAATACCAGTTGGAGATGTGTAGAGAACTGTAACCTTAAAGCGTTCAACTATGCCCCACCAACGATCAGGATGAGGATGGGTGGGTGTTCCTTCAAAGAGGACGTTTGTTGCACCATTCATCAGAGGACCATAAATGATATAGCTGTGTCCTGTAACCCAACCAACATCGGCTGTACACCAGTAAATATCGCTATCCTTGAGGTCAAAGACAAATTTGGTTGTCACATAAGCTCCAACTGCATAGCCACCGTGGACATGAACAACACCCTTGGGTTTACCTGTACTCCCGCTAGTATAGAGAATATAGAGCAGATCTTCACTATCCATGGGCTCACAGGGAACAACTATATCTTCGGGGATATCGGCCAGTAGTTCGTGCCAATAGATATCGCGTCCTGTCTCCAGAGGCACATCGAGACCCTCTCTGTTCAGGACAATGACTTTTTCAATGGTCGGCGTTTCAGCAACAGCCTCATCTGTAATCTTCTTGAGCTGGATCAGTTTGCCACCGCGATAGTTACCATCAGCAGTAATGACCACTTTGGCTTGAGCGTCGATGATGCGGTCACGTAGGGCATTGGCTGCAAAGCCACCGAAGATGACCGTGTGGACAGCTCCAAGGCGTGCCACCGCTAGCACAGCAATTACCTGCTCGGGCACTGCAGGCATATAAATAGCCACACGATCACCCTTTTTCACCCCCAGGTTTTGTAGACCTTTTGCTAGTTGATTGGTCAACTTATACAACTGCTCATAGGTAATTGTGCGAGTTTCGCCTTTGTCTCCCTCCCAGTAGAAAGCAACTTTGTTGCGGATAGGAGTATCCATATGACGGTCGAGACAATTGTAGACGATGTTAAACTTGCCGCCCGTAAACCATTTGAAGAATGGCTTATTTGTCCATTCGAACGTGGTCTTCCAGGGTGCAAACCAATGGAGTTCTTTGGCCATATCATCCCAGAACTCGGTTCGATGCTCCAGCGACCACTTGTAGAATGACTCATAATCATCAAAGCCTTTGGACTTCATATAGGCTGTGATATTGGCGTTTTTGACCATATTACTGGTAGGTGAGAAAATTCGCTCTTCTGTTAGAATAGTATCAGTGTTCTCAAAGAGATTGCTACTCATCGGCCAGATATCCTCCTAAAAATACGAAAAAGGGCTTGCCCGGAAAAATTGGAGCCAATTGCCTAACTATCCTGTTCTATTCTAAAACAAGTCGCTTGAGTTTTCAATGGAAAAGGTGCT
>CBJMBI010000872.1:0-1727 GCA_966427955.1 uncultured Ktedonobacterales bacterium | reverse complement strand
CATGGTCTTCAACTGCTTATCACAAATGGGATTGCCAAGGTCCCCATTGATTGCTACACTAATGGAAATGCGTTCATCCAGGGACCACCAAGCGCTCTCAAAACAGAACTTCAAACATGGTGGCAACAGCAAAAAGCCAAACAAGCTCCTCTAGCGCTTTGGGATATGCCTCTCCCTATGCCAGAACAATCCGTAGAGAATCCTTCCTCATTTCCACCAGCGCCCTCTTCAACAGAGACAGAAGTGATACCACATATAGGGACAGATGAAGCAGGTAAGGGCGATTACTTTGGGCCCCTTGTCATTGCTGGTGTCTATGTGGATGAACACTCAGCTTCTCAACTTCTGGCATTAGGTGTATGCGATAGTAAGCAGTTATCTGATGCAAAGATTCTCTCATTAGCCGAAGAGATTAAAAAAATCTGCTATGGCCACGGGCATATCGTCGCTTATCACCCTGAGCGCTACAATCAGCTTTACCAGGAGATACCCAACCTCAATCTGCTATTAGCAAGAGCACATGCACAAGTAATTGCAAACCTCCATAAAAGAACCTCTAGTCCTCTTGCTCTCGTTGATCAATTTAGCCGTGAGCCTCTCGTACTTGCAGCTTTACAAAAGATGAACTGCCCAATCACCGTTGAACAAAGGCCACGTGCAGAGGATGATATCGCCGTTGCGGCTGCCTCCATCATCGCACGAGCAACCTTTGTCCGCCAGATCGAGGAATTATCCGAGAGTATCGGCATTCAGCTACCCAAAGGTGCCTCAAACCCCATGATTGTGACAGTGGGACGTGAAATTGTCGCACGAGCAGGTCGGGATGCATTAGGGGAGGTGGCAAAGCTTCACTTCAAGACAACACAAGAGATTCTTCAGCGATGATATTCGTTTTTTTCAAGCGCTTGCGTTTTCGACCATCCCCGTCGAGACCTCCACAAGGCCCTCTCGGCTAGAGAGATGATCATGGAGAGACATTGCAGTCATTGTCCCTCCCTCTTCAACAAACCTTCAGCTAAGCTTATGAGCGCTGAACTCAATAACATGCACGTGGACACCTGCATCGTCATAGATGATGATGCGGCGAGAAGATGGCAAGTAATAGCCTTCAACTGCAACATAGAGATCTGTGTAACTCGTGCTACGCGTCAGCCTCTTCTCATCAGTATTCCAATAGGCAACCGTGTATTGGCGAGGAAGTGTCCGGTCCTGCTCCACACTCGTATGCTCGTGAATCTGAATAGTAAACCTAGTTGTTCCCCTTTGTCGGTTAATCTGAACAAGAGAACCATTTTTCACGCGGTAGGAGGAGGAGAAAGGATCGTCGTGGAAAATGATGAGCTGCCCGAGAGGATGCTGTGCATTCTCATCAAGGCTGAGTGTATAGCGTCCATCTCCTGCGCTATAGGGTGCATACCAACGATGCCCACAGAGAGAGGCGATTTCCCGTTGGAGCGACTGCAATGTCTCCTCTTTACCTTCCAACGCTAGCGTAATATCCATTGGAGAATGGATAGTCACACTCCCCTCCAGGATGTCTTCATCTGTCGTGTAACGGAGCGCAGCTTGAAAGCCTGCAAACCCTTCAGGATAATGATACACGCGTTCATGTGCTGCCTGCAGTATTTTATGTGCAGCTGCGTTAGTCGTTGTCTGACTCATGAGTCTAACTTCTCTTTTCTACTTAAGAAAATCGATTTTGCACGAGAAATATGATAGCATCTCCT
>CBJMBI010000871.1:0-1735 GCA_966427955.1 uncultured Ktedonobacterales bacterium | reverse complement strand
CGCACACGAAAGGCTTGTGCAGCCTCCTGATAGTGACGATGCCGCTCCTGGTCACCCAGCAAAGAAGGAGCAACAGCCTGCACCTGATCAAGCACATCCAACAGTGGATAACTGAAGAGTTGTGAAAGTACCAGTGAGCTGACCACCAAACCAAAATCGCTAGGACGAAGCACATCAAATTCAGGTGGATCTGGCACGTGACACTGTTCTAGACAAAGTGCTAGAGTATCAAAGAGAGTCTGTGATCCCTGAGAGACTAACTTCTGCCAATCCTGCCGTCTGATAAGACTGGTAAGATTTCTGCTAACCCCACCAGTAATATCACATTGTACGCAGCGAATGCGCTTGCGCAATGTAGCTGAGGTTAGTTCGTCGCTTCCGCGCTGCATAGCAGCAAGATCCAGATCAGCAAGTACCACCTCCTCGGATGCACGTGCCAAATCGATGAGAGGCACCTCAGTACATGCACCTGCACCTAAAACGAGTGTGCTACGAGAAGCAGCGGGAGCGCGCAGCTCTAGAGCCCGCTTTGCCAGCACAGTACAGTGATCGAGGTGCTGGGGAGAATGCAGACGGAGCCACTCACGTCTATGAGGTCCTTGAGCCTGCTTATTATTCTGGAGCAAAGTATCTATACGCATTATACTATCTCTTTTCTCTTAAACAGAGGAGGGATTAGTCATCACCACCATCATCTCCCCCTCCACCACCAGAACCTCCCCCTCCTCCATCATCATCATCCTCATCTCCCCCTCCATTCACAGAATTTCCCCCTCCGCTATTATAACCTCCTCCATCACCACCAGAACCTCCCCCTCCTCCATTATCTCCCCCTCCTCCACCAGAAATTTCCCCTCTATTATCAGAAGATGGTGGATTTTTCAGTACAAGTCTCATTGCTTGATTACCTTGCACCATGATTTCATAAGCTTGCTCAGAGGGCTCAAAATTCATGACGACTTGTTGGCGTGCATACAGTTTTATGTATCCAACGGCTGTACAATCAATAAATGCACGAGGGAACCAATCGCTAATCCAACCAGGAAATTGGTAAGATGGGCGGCACCAACCTGACAGATGAGTATTACATTGCCAGTATTCGGCAAGACAGAGCACAAACGATTGGCTTGTATTATTCACAAAACGGACAGATTCTGAGTTGATATTACTCGGTTTAAAGGTATTTTCTGTTATCTGAACTGTAGTAGGCGACGGCAGAGGCAACATAGATATGTAGCCAGCTATTCCAATACAGAAGACAGCACAAGCGAATATTACTATAACAATATGTATGTATGTATATTCTTCATACCTCGAAAAAACAAAAGGGGAAAGCCATGCCAGAAATCCAAGCATCGCTAGAAAAAGAAGCGTGAAAACAAGAAAGTGGATCATAGCTTTTCCTTTTGACTCAACGGCAGCCAAGTCAAGATATCAAATGAATAGACCATCTATCTGAATCAAACAAGCTACTGTGGATAAAATTATGAGTGAACTAGAGGAAATACCTACAACACTGCCCACTTCTCTAGACGAACAGCCCAGCTAAAAGTTGCAGACTTGCCATCTCTCAGCTAAGCAAAACATGCTCTGTTCTTTTTTAGAGGAAAAAGAGGAGACACTCAAACTTGTCTGGCACCCTCCCCAAGAACTTTCCTGCAAGGGAAGCATACAAAAGAGCAGAGAGGAGAAGCACAGAATCTGCTATGACACCTTCAAAGTTGGCATATCAAGC
>CBJMBI010000870.1:0-1737 GCA_966427955.1 uncultured Ktedonobacterales bacterium | reverse complement strand
GAACAAAAATATCCAAACCGGACTGGACGAGGGCGACCGTCCATCTGGCACCACTGTTCCGATAAATATCAGGGTATTTCTAACCAAACCCTGTGTTGGTTCTGACTTGATGACACCAACCTGTCATCTTGGTAATCTCAACGTTCCTCCATCGCATCCTTTTGCAGACGGCATGTAACAGGGTAAAAAAAGCAATTGGAGTAGAACTCCTCACTCGCTTCTTGGGGGACTTCTCGCTCCTACTCTGCTCATTGCTTGACCCCGCCTTGTCTCGCTGCTTACATAGGCCTATCACTATTCTTCTGGGAAGCGCTGCACTCGTGGAATGGCCCCGTTTGCTCTTTCCAAAGCCAGTCGTTGTCATCAACGAGTCAGGCATTGCTTATGATCTAGTTGCTCCTTGGGTTCTGTTCTTCCGCTGGTGCAAGAAAAAGGAAGATAATAAGTTGCTCATACCTGATCCTATCTTCCTTGAGAGTGAAGGCAATGGTTGTGTAGTGAGCTTATTCATTACCGTGTGAGTATAAAGGAACTATCATTATATGTCAAGTATGACAGATGAATAGAAAATAGATAAAACGAGTAATGAATATACTTGCATACTCTGGCTATAGTATGTTATACTTCGAGGAGAGCGACCTGCTACGATTGTTTGGAAGGAAACTGATCGCATGCCTTTCATCTGTGAATCCTCTCTTTTAGAGAACTATCTGTGCGAAGACGAAATTGTGGATTATTCACATCCTTTGGTACAGGAGATCATTTGCCAATTGCATACGGCCTTAGATCCCGAAACGGAGCGAGTGAGAAGGACTTTTGAGTTTGTTCGGGATAGCATTCATCATTCCTGGGATATTCAGAGTTCTCATGTTACCTGCAAAGCTTCAGAAGTGCTCTCTTACAGGGAGGGTCTTTGCTATGCCAAATCACACCTTCTAGCAGCCCTTTTACGAGCACAAAGGATTCCAACCGGATTTTGTTATCAACGCGTTGCCCTTGGAGAAACTGCTGAGATGGGCCATGTTCTTCATGGGTTAAACGCTGTCTATCTTTCTTCAGCAGCACAATGGGTCCGTTTGGATGCAAGAGGAAATAAACCAGATATCCAGGCCGAATTCTCCGCAAAGGAAGAGCAAGTTGCCTATGTCATGCGGCCAGAACTAGGTGAAATCGACTATCCCACCATCTATACTCAACCTCATCCAACGGTTGTGAAGGCATTACAGGGACACATTGATGGTCTCCACCTCTGTCTCCCGACTCGATTGTAAAGCATTTATTTACAGGTTGTTCCAGCAATAGCCAGTCAATCGCGCTGTGCGAGGCAATTTGTTGACAGCACCAATAAGCATAGCTCTAATGCGAGAGCTTGGTTCTGTTCTCCATCAAGATGGGCCAGGGATGCTATGAATATTTTTGATCTGCGTCAGAAACTCATCGCTGACTACTCCTCCTATATTCGCAGTTTTCTCCAGATTCGTGATCTGCGCATCCAAGAGTATGTCGAGCAGGAATTATTTCGTGATGGAGTGCTTTGGCCACAGCCGCCGATCCAGATGAATCGCATGTCTCAGCCTGGATGTACGGTCGATCAATTGGTTGATCAGGAAGTACTCCATCCGGCTTGTGCGCAGATCTTTCGTCGTGGCAAAGAGGAAAAGAAGCCTCAGGGTGATCTCCTGCATTTGTATCAGCATCAGGAAGAGGGTTGCATTATGAGGATAGGTTGGTTGCTAG
>CBJMBI010000869.1:0-1737 GCA_966427955.1 uncultured Ktedonobacterales bacterium | reverse complement strand
TCAACTATACAGACCGTTCTGTCTTATCAGCTGTCCAAACGCATATTCAAACTGATTTTCACTTAACTGATACAGAGCTTGGTTTACTTAATTCTTCATTTCTCTTAATTTATGGCTTAGCAACCTTGCCAATTGGTATTTGGGCTGATAATGGTGTACGGAAGAATATTGTTGCGATCTGCGTGAGCATCTGGAGTATAGCCACTGTTCTAGGAGGGATTACACAAAACTTTATCCAACTCTTCACCACACGGGCATTCCTGGGTATTGGGGAGGCAGGCTACGCACCGGCCTCTTTATCACTCATCGGAGATTTATTTCCTAAAGAGCTGCGAGGTCGTATGCTCTCTCTTTGGTCCACAGGGAATCTTTTTGGTACAGCAATAGGGCTAGCACTCGGCGGTCTGATAGCCGATACACTTGGCTGGCGCTGGGCCTTTTATATTGTTGGTATTCCCGGCCTCATAACTGCTTTCTTCATCTGGCGAGCAGTTGAGCCACAGCGTGGAGCTTTTGACATTGCAACTGCCAAGGAGGGAGAACACGAAGTAAATATAACTCATGGAAGCTTAGGCAAAGGTTTCTCCAGCATGGTCAGGAAATTAATCAAGATACCTACCTACTGGGTCCTGGTAGGAGCTATGATCTGTAGCTTCTTTATTATTGGAGCCTCATTGGCTTGGCTTTCCACTTATTTAATACGCACATTCGAATTGAGTTCAACGAGAGCAGGCCTAGTTTCAGCTGGAGCACTAGCAGGCGGTAGTCTAACTGGCACATTGTTAGGAGGATGGCTAGCAGACATCCTCCAACGGCGTTTTCTACAAGGACGTATGACTGTTGCCACACTAGCATTTTTGCTAGGGGCGCCTCTCACATGGTTGGCACTCTCTCTCCACCAGCTTTCCGCCTTTGTCACAGTATTTGTCGTCGCAATTATCTGTCTTAGTATGTGTCTGGGTCCAATACAGGCAGTCATACAGGATATTACAACACCAGATATCCGATCTACGGCAATTGGACTCGCACTGTTATTAGGACACCTGCTGGGAGATGCATCCTCGCCACTCATCGTCGGATGGATTAGTAATACCCATTCGCTTGGTTTTGCCCTTCTAGTCACAGGTCCAACTAGTCTTTTCCTTGCTGGACTGATTTGCCTGATTGGTATTAAGACTGTGGCTGGTGATATAAAGGCTATGCAAGAGCACTTGGAGGCAGATCATAAATAAGTAGAGGCATAGCATACAATTTCTTGACACCAGATGGGCAAGGATTGTCACTGAGGTCCATAAGTCGTACAACAACACGGGTATGAATGACATTGGGAAGAGCACGTAGTTGCTTCTGTACAGACTGAGGATAGTAGCACGATAGGGCCATTAGCCATCAGTTCTCTGCTGCCGAAGATACTCCTCAAGGGTCATATAGTCACCTGCAGCATATTCAACATGGGCGTTTTCAATAGCAGCATGAAGTTTAGGCGAATTCTCCCATTCCAAATCTGCGATTTCCTCAAGAAGATGCTGCGCAAGCTCATCCTGTCGCTCTTTTGGAAGCTCAGAAACCAGCTTGATTGCTTGCAAGAACTGTGGAGTGAGAGAATCTTGTATGGAAATAACAGGTCTCCTGTATAGAAAGGCATACTTGCTTGATGTGGACTTATTAGTAGTGTTTCGAAATGGAGCGGGTTATGGGATTCGAACCCATGATCTCAACTTTGGGAAAGTCGCATGT
>CBJMBI010000868.1:0-1739 GCA_966427955.1 uncultured Ktedonobacterales bacterium | reverse complement strand
TTTTTGCCAGTGTGCTTCTCACCAAGTACATGGTTTATATGGTTCTGAGCCCCTGGTACGAGATTCTCCAGATCCGCAAACACCAACGTCACCCCTTTCACGGGCCATACGAGCCTCTGGTCTCAGTGATCATTCCAGCTTGGAACGAAGAGGTCGGATTGCTCGGGACAGTGAAAACGTTGCTGGAAAGCACATACCGACACTTGGAAATTGTCGTCGTTAACGATGGCTCTACAGATGGCTCAGATGCCCTCATGCGAAAATTTGTTTGTAAGTATCAACAGCAAACCTTCGGAAGAGGAGACATGCCCCGTCTGTTGTACCATTATCAGCCCAATGGTAAGGGGAGGGCACTCAACACAGGGATTAGTCTCTCGCATGGACAAATTATTGTCTCTATCGACGCTGACTGTCTGGTACATAGTGAGGCGATGGCCAACTTTGTGGCCTGCTTCCGTGAGCCGGAAGTCATGGCTGCAGTGGGTAATGTCAAAATTGGCAATACAAGGACTCTCGTTGGAGCAATCCAACACCTCGAATATCTCTTCTCCTTCTACTTCAAAAAGGCTGACTCCATTATGAACACGATCTATATCATTGGGGGAACCGCTGGAGCCTTTCGCCGTGAAGTTTTCGAGCGACTGGGAGGCTATAGCATTCACAATATTACCGAGGATATTGAACTGTCCGTGCGTATCCAGAAGGCAGGCTGGAAGATTGTCTATGCCCCGGATGCCATTATCTACACGGAGGGTGCAAGCACTATCCGAGGCTTAATAAAACAACGCCTTCGCTGGAAGCGTGGCAGATTTGAGACATTCCGTGACCATCGCTCATTATTTTTCAGTTGCAAACCTGAGCATAATAAGCTGCTTACTTGGGTGATCTTACCACTTGCCTATTTTGGAGAACTCCAGTTAGGCTTTGAGCCGTTCTTCATCCTGGTGCTCTTCCTCTTTTCGATAGTAGCACAGGACTTTTCTGCCTTTATCAGCGGAGTGCTGGTTGTCTCGGTGATGTTCTTCATCCAGCTCTTTGATGATAAGCGCACACGCCAGTTTTCCTATCTGTTACTAGCTCCGATTGGTTGGCTCCTCTTCTATGTGACCACTTTCGTCGAGTTTTGTGCCTTGCTGCAAGCAGTGTGGGAGCTGATACGTAAGCGTGAACTCAAATGGCAGAAGTGGCAGCGCACTGGAGCTACCGATGTGTGAAGCCAACACGTCATACTGATCGGGATGAGAACATTTGGTGGTATACTCCCTAGAAACCTATGTTGTCTAGTAAATGGAGAAAGTCTAACTATGAGAACACCAAAAAGAAGAGGATTCTCTCAAGGGTTTCCTCTTCTTCATCTGATCATCCTTTTTATTTGCATCCCTCTCTTATTGATGACAATCCACTTTTTTCAAAAGAACCATCCTTCTTTTGCGCCACAACCTTCTCATCCGACAGCTTCTTGGAAAGCCCATGCTATGGCATGGATCTATCCTGGTCCTCCTGCTTGTAATGCTATGAATGAATATAAAGATGGAAGAAGGATAGATACATTAAAACCACAATACTATACCCTTAGTCCGTCGGGAAGGTTAGTTCAACTTACAACCATAAATACTGGATGTAATGCCTATTCTAAAGAAAATGCTGAAAAAAATAAAACGATATTCTAAACACCAATATGTGACTATTTCTGGAAAGACAACGAGCCCGGATGCTCTTGTGACGAGTCACGCCAAAAT
>CBJMBI010000867.1:0-1740 GCA_966427955.1 uncultured Ktedonobacterales bacterium | reverse complement strand
AGGAGTACGAAACGTAATAAACAACCATTCAAGTGCATCGCTCGTTATCAAAGAAGTAGCCATGTTTTCCGCAACCATTACCATTTTACTGGCAGCAAACCAAAGCTTGGCTCGTGTTTCTTCTGCATCAGCATCGGGAGGGATAGCATAGCATGTATAAAACTCATCCGCGTGCTTATATTTCTTACTTTTCACCCTATTTGCTAGAACTCCCTTCCCTAGAAAACCTACTCTCTTGTTCAGAGGTGTTTTCTCCTGCACAGCCATCAACAGGTCTTCAAGATTGCAAAACAGGTAGGCGTATTTCTCAATTTTCATACCTTTGCGAGAGTCACAGGCTTCTTTGGCAATGGCTAGTTTTTCTACTCCAGCCTGCTGCTTAACTTTTGTAAACAGAAGATTCACTACATCCCTACGCAATTGCTTAGTATCCACCATAATCTCTTCTGGGCCAATATACAAGTTGCCATTAGCAAAGTAGAGAACAGGATAGAACCCCAGCTCTTGAAGTACATCCTCAGTACATTGGTGAATCAGCAATGTAGAAAGGCCACGATATTCATCCAATTCGTGGTAATAGAGCTTGAGGGGTGCATGTACATCTTGCGGAGCTATTGCGATACCGAGGCGCTTACTTACTCGTGCATCCTGCCGGGCTTTAACACCATCTCCACTGATAATCTCGCGCAGGTAATTTTCTGCTGTAGAGCAATCTCCTGCTGTCTGTTGGCTGGCAAATGCATCGGCCAAATGAACGAAATTGAGCAGAGGAATAACTTCTGGACTGCATGATGATAAATCTGCCACTTTAGAACTCAAGCGAGAGACACTGGCAAGCCGTATGTCCTGAGCTTTGAGATTGACGAACTCATGAAGATGCATACGATTATACAAATCCTCTAGAGCTTGGAGCAAAACATCAAACTCACTGTTCCCAGCACGAGTATTAGCGATAACTGGATCTTTGTAGGCATCATGCAAGGTGTAGAGTACCAGAAGACGTTTAAAATTACCTTCACTCATGTGGTAATAACCATTTTTATCAAGGTACTCTAGCACACGCGTGATAGCATAAAGACCATTGAGAATATGAGTGCGCAGGGGCTGATCGATATGATAATCCGCTCCACGAGCCGCCTTTTCATAACCATGGGATTTGGCTGGTTTCAAAGCCCAGCCCTGTTCAAGCATGGCAGGCATTGCATAATCACGCAGATAGTCACGTAATAGCTTGTGATAGAACATCCTTTGGGCCTCCCAAAAAATATGTGTGTCTGGTGAGATTGTAAATCAGACTCATAAGCGCAATCGCGCTCATCCCCCCGGTGTAAGATAAGTCTGAGCAAAGTGAGTTGCGATAACACGCATCTGCTCTACAAGCTCTGGAGGCGATTCCACGACACAGTTTTCGCCATATTTCAGCACAAGCTGACGAGCTTCAAAGAGATCGGTAATCTCTGCCGTGACAGTGGCAGAGCCATCTGGATGAGCTTCTACTTGCTGACCGGGGAAATGTTGGCTGACACGGTTACGGGCAAGAGCGGGGGTGAGATGATAACGCAATAGGTAAGTGCGCGGCGCAGGACGAGCACGCTGGGATGTAGGCAACATCCTAGCCGTGCCGGGAAGAATATAGTCTAGACGAAACTGAAGTTCCTTGTCATAGTCTATGCTCCATCCATCGAGATAGACATGCCCTTTCTTAAAGCTTAATGGCTTGGGCTCAATCACATGGCGAAG
>CBJMBI010000866.1:0-1745 GCA_966427955.1 uncultured Ktedonobacterales bacterium | reverse complement strand
CGGCTTGGTGGTGCTGGAGTTGATCTCTCAGATACCTTCCATTTCCTCTATGAAGAAGTTGAGAGCTATCTGCAAGAGAAAAAGCGCGATTTTCATGAATTAGTCCAGAAAAAACGGGTTCTCTACTCGATTGAGAGAGAGAAAGCGATTGCTTAGAAAGGTGTACTCTCTGATGCAAAGATCACTTTTTCAAGAGTCAGACCAGATCCTAGAACCATTGCAGCCCTTACTCACTATTCCTGCTGTTGCAAAGATGCTGTGTGTGAGTCGCCCAACAGTCTATACGCTCATTGATACAGAAGGGCTTCCTATTATCAAGTTCGGTCGTTCCGTGCGCATTTCCCCCGTCTCGTTGCAAAAGTGGCTTGCTCAACACGAGCAGTAATAAGGAGGTGCTTTATGGTGAATAAGAAGACTCGAAAGAATGGTGAAGGAACGCTCTTCAAGCGGAATGATGGGCGCTGGCAAGCTAGTTTTGTCCCTGAGAATGGCAAGCGGCTTTACTTCTATGGCAAGACGAAAGCAGAAGCACTTGAGAAGTTGAGGACGGCACAGCATGAGGACCAAAAAGGCCTTCTTGCCACTGGTCCAAAACAGAAGTTAGGAGACTATCTTGTTGAGTGGTTGGAAGCAACACATAAGCCTCCTATGGTCAAGCCTAGTACCTATCTCCAATATCGTTCGGTTATTCGTCGTCATCTCGTACCAGGTCTGGGGCATATTTTCCTTCGAAAATTGACACCTCAGCACATTCAAGCATTTTATGCTCAGAAAATGAAGGAAGGTCTGAAACCGAGAACAATAGCGCTTATCCATGCAGCTCTCCATAAAGCACTGGGGAATGCAGTGAAGTGGAATTTGATCTCACGCAATGTCGCGTCTTTGGTTTCTCTTCCTCGCGCTGAAGCTCATGAAATCCATCCTCTCACACCTGATGAGGTGGAAAAACTGATAACAGTTGCTAAAGATCATTGGCTCGAACCCATTTTGATCCTTGCAGTGACTACAGGGATGAGGCGTGGTGAATTGTTGGCCTTACGTTGGAATGATATCGACTTAGAGAGAGGTGTGCTTCATGTACGGCGTACAGTAAATAGGCTGGGAAGCTACGGTATTGTTGAGCATGATCCCAAAACTCGTACGAGTCGACGCAAGGTCGTGCTTCCCAATGTCGCCTTGAGAATGTTGAAAGATCATCGTTTGTATCAAGAACAGATAAAAGTAAAAGCTGGCGATAAATGGAAAGCTATGAATCTGGTATTCGCTAATGACTATGGTGATTTCATAAGCGTTGATAAGCTTCTTCGGCATTTTAAAGCTTTGCTTGAGAAGGCTGGTCTCCCCCACATGCGGTTTCATGATTTGCGTCATAGTGCGGCAACGATTTTGCTAACAATGGGTGTCCATCCAAAAGTCGTGCAGGAACTTTTAGGGCATAGCACTATTGCCATGACCATGGATACCTATTCTCATCTACTGCCATCGATGCAAAAAGACGCGGCTAATAAGATGGATACCGCCTTTCAATTCAGAGATGAGACAGGAGGAAAAGATGAGCTTCATTGATGTCAAGAGAGATGTACTTGTAATTTTCTTCTCTTGGCATTGCCCGTAAGCCGTGCTGTGAAGCTGATTTAGGGGGTCTTTTCCTCTCCATACAATTCACGTGGGTATTATATCATCAGGCCGAGGCAAGGATCTCTACACGGGGTTCCGTGCTTAGTGATCTGCTCTGATAGTCCACT
>CBJMBI010000865.1:0-1745 GCA_966427955.1 uncultured Ktedonobacterales bacterium | reverse complement strand
CAATTGCCATTAATTAATGGTATTGCTCAGCACTCCCTTTTTCAAACAACTCATATTTATGATCGCCATGGCAAGCTGCTCTACGAACTCTATGATCACCATCTTGATCGAGGGCGACGGACTTATGTTGATTATAAAGATATTTCGCCGTTCCTTATCAAAGCTACAGTGGCCGCTGAAGATCACTCTTTCTGGACCAATACTGGGGTTGACTACCTAAGTATCGCACGGGCGGCTATCTCAAATATTGAGAGCAGGAGCATTGTTGAAGGTGGAAGCACGATTACGCAGCAACTGATCAAAAATTTATTGTTCCAGGGTAAGCCACGTGCACTACCCATTAAAGTCCAGGAGGCTATGTTGGCAATAGGCCTGACGCATCAATACCCAAAGTGGAAAATCATGGAGATGTATCTAAACACTGTCTACTATGGTGATTCCAACTATGGTGTTGAGGCGGCTGCTGAGGACTATTTTGGATTGCAGCCGCAGTGTACATCTACAGGTTGTAAGCCTGCTGTTGCAGGCCTTGACTTGGCCCAGGCTTCATTACTAGCTGGATTGCCCCAAAGCCCAAGTATATATAACCCGTTACTCTATAAAGACAAAGCTTTGGCTCGCCAGAAGGAGATTCTCAATGCTATGCTTGAGCTAAGAATGATTACCAGACAACAGCAACAAGATGCTCAAAAAGAGATGCAGGATTTCCAGTTCCGGCCATACAGTGTTACACACAAGATGCAGGCTCCCCATTTTGTTAACTATGTCATCAATCAGCTTGAGCATCTCCTTGGGCCACAGGTATTAGAGAATAGTGGATATAATATCTATACTACGCTTGACCTAGATCTAGAGAAGAAAGTTGAGCAGATCGTTTATGAGCACCTCTATCAACCGCAGCAGGATACGTATCTCGGTTACTATGGACCGCTTTATAGAACTAATAATGTCAATAATGGGGCGGCGGTAGTGATAGATCCGGCTACTGGTGAGATACTAGCAATGGATGGCAGCGCAAGTACTGATCCTCAACAGTCGTCATTGCAGATGCAAAGCGATTATAACGCGGCAATCTCGCCACGTCAGCCGGGTTCATCCTTTAAGCCTTTCGTCTATGCTACTGCATTTGAGATGGGATGGTATCCAGCAATGATTGTTCAGGACCACAAGACCTACTATCCCAATGGTAATAATAAACCCTATACACCACAAAACTATGATGGAACATTCCACACGGGCTATCCAATGACACTGCGAACAGCAGTCGCAAACTCGTTCAATATTCCGGCTATTACAACACTCGAATATGCAGGCATTCCCAACGTCGTGAATATGGTTGAGCGCCTAGGGCTGACTGAATTTACCAAGCGGCCATTAAACAGCCTAGGACCTTCAATGGCGTTGGGCTCTGTAGAGGTATCACCTTTGCATATGACAGCAGCATATGCAACCTTTGCCAACAAAGGTGTACGTGTACCTTCAATATCCATTCTCAAAATTGAGAATGCCCAAGGCAAACCAATCTATACGTTTGATTCCAGCCATATCCATGGTACACGTGTTATGCACGAAGATGTGGCTTTTCTGATTAATAGTATGTTATCTGACAAAACTGCACGTTACCACGAATTCTTTCCTGGCAACCCACTAGAACTAGATCGCCCTGCTGCTGCTAAGACTGGTACGACTGACAGTTTTCGTGATAACTGGACGATCGGGTACACACCTCATCTAGCTGTAGGAGT
>CBJMBI010000864.1:0-1753 GCA_966427955.1 uncultured Ktedonobacterales bacterium | reverse complement strand
AATGAAGATAGAGCTCGCTAGTATGATCTTCCCCAAAGAGATTGACACAACATGCACTTTAGGAATACTATGTGCAAGATGGCCCGCGACCGCTATGCGGCGTACAAAGCCTTGTGCCCATTCTAGTCTACTTCACAAGGATTGCAAACCATGTCACAAGTGCATGACAGTAACGATAAAGTGCCCAGGCAGGGTAATGAAGACGACCTGGAGCATCTCCTCTTAGAGGGGATTTCATCAACATCGCCTGCTCCGTCAGCCAAGATTGAAACCTTGACCGTTGACAACAACGAGGAAGAGGACAGCGAAAAATACCCCGAGACCGACATCCAGGGATCACTGGGACTCTTCGCAGAAGCATCACAGGATATGGCAACCGCTGCGGTTGAACTCGGCTTAGGACGGCACTTTGCCTGCGTGGACTACTGCAACCAGGCAGTAGAAAAGGCAGCACAAGCAGTGAGTCTGCGGCGCTTTGGTCGTCGTTCCGCCTATAACCACGACTTGCGCGCCCTGGGTGCTCTGGTTGAAGCTCCAAAAGCAATTCAGGATGAAATGGACAAACTTACGCCC
The DNA here is from genome assembly GCA_966427955.1 of uncultured Ktedonobacterales bacterium. Classification (GTDB taxonomy): domain Bacteria; phylum Chloroflexota; class Ktedonobacteria; order Ktedonobacterales; family Ktedonobacteraceae; genus DASYAN01. Next base: position 1,180 of record CBJMBI010000864.1, on the reverse strand, counting down.
TTTCATCCTGAAGCATTCTATGTTGATACGCCTCCCGAGGAGGCAGACGAAGTCATCAACGCCGAACAGGCGAGTGTCTATGTCCAAACCGCTCGTAATGTTTTACGTTGGGCAAAGTCTATTGTATTGAATTTGTAATTATTATTTCACTGTAGATGGGACACGTTCCTATCTACAGACTAACCCACAACAACTAGTTGGAGGATGTTTTTAATGACACAACAGATTACTCAGTCAGAACTGGACAAGGCTGTAAAAGGATCTCCTCGCAAATGGGTCTATCTTTTCAATGAAGGTAACGCAACGATGCGCGACCTGCTTGGTGGCAAAGGAGCAGGAGTTGCAGAAATGACCAATGCCGGACTCCCTGTTCCTCCCGGCTTTACGATCACCACTGAGGCCTGCAATGCCTACTACGAAATTAACAAGCAGTTCCCCAAAGGCGTATGGGAGCAAGTCCTGGCTGCAATGAAGGTTATTGAGCGCCAGACAGGCAAAGGCTTTGGCAATAAGCAAAATCCCCTGTTGGTGTCTGTGCGTTCTGGCGCAAAATTTTCGATGCCTGGTATGATGGATACTGTCTTGAACCTGGGCATCAACGATGAGACAGTACAGGGTCTTGTTGCCCTTACTGGCGATGAGCGCTTTGCTTATGATGCCTATCGTCGCTTCATCCAGATGTTTAGCAAGATCGTACTCGATACTAATCCTCACGACTTCGAGAAAGTCCTAGACCGTTATAAAGAGCAGGCAGGCGTTAAAACTGATGCGGAGATCCCCGCTGAGAGTCTTAAGAAGATTGTTGCCGAGTTCAAGCAGATTGCCGAGCGCCAGTCCGGTCAGCCCTTCCCCACTGATGTCTATCAGCAGTTGCATAAAGCAATCGAGGCAGTCTTCTCTTCTTGGAATAATAAGCGTGCTATTGACTACCGCAACTTCAACAAGATCCCCCATAATCTGGGTACAGCAGTGAATGTACAGAGCATGGTTTTTGGCAACATTGGTAACGATAGCGGCACTGGTGTAGCCTTCACACGCAATCCCAGCACTGGTGAGAAAGTGCTCTATGGCGAATATTTGCTCAATGCTCAGGGTGAAGACGTGGTCGCTGGTATCCGCACCCCTTCAAAGATCAGCCGCCTCCAGGAAGATTTACCCGAAGTCTACCAGCAATTTCAGG
>CBJMBI010000863.1:0-1759 GCA_966427955.1 uncultured Ktedonobacterales bacterium | reverse complement strand
GACAACGAGGCGTATTATGCCACAGGACACAGACTCTGTCAAGAGGTTTTTGACCAATTTTTGGAAAGTTTTTTTAAAGCCAACAATTTCTTCAACACTCACTGTCATTGGGTTACAATTGACAGTGGCTTGGTCGATCATTAGCCACTGTGGGAAGCGATTGGAAGAGCTGGTTGATTGGAGCAGGAACATGTGGCCTGACTCTTAACAAAAAGATTAACATTCTTATCATTTGGGGATCAGCAGGTCTAGCAGGATATTTGATCTATCGGTAATGGCCCTTCTATTATAGAATACTATCGATTATATTATAGAGTAGGGAAAGGAAAAGTGTATGCATCCAGGATTATTTAATGAAGAGCAGAACACCATCGACCTGCGCCAGAAACTGGTAGACTACCTCAAAAGCCAAGGGTATATTCGCTCCTCACAAATTGAAGCAGCCTTCCGCGCTATCCCGCGCCATATTTTTGTACCAGATACAGCTATTGAACAGGCCTATAGTGACACATACATCCTAGTCAAAGAGCAAAATGGAGTTCCGGTCAGTTCGTCCTCACAGCCAGCTGTTATGGCAATTATGCTTGAGATGCTTGCAATCCAGCCGGGGCAGCGTATATTAGAGATCGGCACAGGCACAGGCTATAATGCAGCCCTACTTGCACACATCGTTGGGAATACAGGAAGTATTGTTACCATCGACATTGATGAAGACATTGTTGCCACTGCACGCCAGCACTTAGATACATTGAGATTCACACAAGTGCAGACAATCTGTACAGATGGAGGTTTTGGTTATCCAGATGCAGCACCCTATGATCGGATAATTGTAACTGCAAGTGCCTCTGATATACTCCCAGCTTGGCGTGAACAACTGAAACCAGGAGGACGGCTAGTCTTACCATTTAAACTTACTGGCCTGACACGACATCACTGGTTATTCGCAGATCAGACGCTGCTTGCCTTTGAGAATCTTGGAAATCATTTGCAGTGCACTGACATGCATATGGGTGGGTTTCTGCCCTTACGTGGAGCCTTTGCTCAACAGGCAGAAAGTCTAATCCAGCTAGCCCCCAATGGCGATCTTACTATGGCAACTTTTAGCTCAGTAGATGTCAATCATACTTTTGATCTCTTGAAAGGACCTTATCAAGATGATCCCCTCAATGTATGTGTAACCCATCTGGAACTACTTGGACTACGCCTCTGGCTAGCTTGGCGAGATAAGAGTTACTGTGAACTTTACGGATCGAGCGATGCAATCGAGCATAAACGTATTCCTACACTGGTGCAAACACCAGGTCTGACCCTAAGAACGATGGGACTCTACAAAGATAGTACTGCCAGTTTGTTAATCCATGAGCCAGAACAAGATCCATTTAAGAATGAGAGTAACCAGACAGTTACACTTGCTATCCGTACTTTTGGGGCACAGCAAACGCTAACACAGCGTTTAGTTGAACACATAATGGTCTGGGAACATGCGGGGCGGCCCTTCCGGTGGAATCCTCAAGGATTAACACATGGATTGCAGATACACGTTTACCCTGTAGATACAGCATACATTCCAACTTCAAATGAATTTGTAGTAGAAAGACCTGGATCTCATCTGGTTTTCCAGTGGTAATTGTATCTTTTTATTCTTTTCTGTTTCTCTCATACCCACACTCCTACCTTAACCTCTCTCTAGGACTTTCGGCTACCTGTTTCTCCCATACCCACACTCCTACCTTAACCTCTCTCTAGGACTTTCGGCTAC
>CBJMBI010000862.1:0-1761 GCA_966427955.1 uncultured Ktedonobacterales bacterium | reverse complement strand
ACTTGTTAGTCCATCACAGCTCAAGCAAGCAGTTACAGCTCACAAGCTTAATCCACAGATGACTCACCCACCTACCTCCTCACCAGTTCAGCCAAATCGAGGAACGGCGCAACCTCAAATTGGAGGTGCCAGACCAACTCCCGCCCTTCCTCAAACATCTACACCACACATAATGCCAACTTCGACCTATAACAACCAGTCGCAGTCACCTGCCCAAGGAGCCCAAAACCCATCATCCTCCACATTCAAAATAGGCCCCAGAGGTGTGCTTTTCCTGATGGCTATTTTGATTGCATTGATTGGTATTAGTATAATGATCCTTCACCATTAAGTACGCATCTACCGACCAGACATTTCTGACAAATCGAACATAGTGGCTGAGACATTCTTCCTCGTTTTTGAATAAATGCGACATTCTTCCCTTTGTAAAAACATTAGTCTCTTGATATAACTTTATATTCTTGTAATCTTTTTTCTTGATAAGTTTCCTAAAAATAAAAATATCATCTATTATCATTGACTACATCTCATTCTGTAATCACAGCTTGACATAAGAGGCTGTGTGAGAAGGCTCCACAGGCAGATCGTCCCGACCTATTAAACCAGCTAGAAAGTAGCGGAAACAACTCTTTACACACAGCCTCTAAGAGCAGAACAGAGATGCTTGAAGTTAGCTCTAGGGTATAAAGAATGGCTGTATCGATTTTCTCGATGCTGCGAAATTGCTTCATAATAGCCTCCTCTCTAGCATTCATCAGATAATCTGGTCGTCTCGTCAGAGCGATGAGACCTAGTAATGTCGAACCAAAGAAATAGTGCATCTTCTTGTGTGTCGATCGGAGAGACGATATAGTGTGTCTGGTATTCTTCCCGTGGACTTTGAATGGTGAGTTCGATCTCCGTTCCATCCGTGACCGCAAAATGGTACAGGTCTACAGCTGCCAATGGGGAACCTAACGGGATATGCATCGCTTCTTCCGTGAAGGTGAAGCCACAATCGCAGGTGGTCACGATGCTTTGCTCGTCAGGAGTCAGTAAGTTCACGATCATCGTAATGAGCTGGTACCCATCCTTCTGTCGGCATTTGATCGTGCACTGGATCGTCTCACCTCCGGCTGTGAGCAAGGAGCAGAAGTTGTTGCGTTAGCTGATAAAGCACGAGAGGTATATGAAACGATCCTAGCATTACAGAGCGATATCTCGAAGGTAAAAGGGTCTGTCAACAACTCCTCTGCACCTTCCGATAGACTCCCTCTTGACTGGGCAGAGTAGAGTAGAAAGAAACAGTCTCGCAGTCCAATCAGGGGGAACCGTCATTATGGAAGACCAACAAATAGCAACAATTGGGTCGTTTTGCCTGAATGAAAAATGTGAGGATTATAAGAAAATCAATCAGAAGAATGTGGTAAAATGCGGCAAAACAGAGACAGGGGTCCAACGCTATCGATGTAAAACGTGCAAAAAGTCATTTACGGAGACCAAGGGAACCATATTTTACCGATGCCGTCACTCAGAAGAGGAAATCATCGAATGTCTGGCAATGCTCGGTGATCGCAGCAGCTTAGCAGCAATTCACCGAATTAAGGGAATAAAGGAAGAGACTGTCTGCCAATGGCTAGAGCGAGCCTCAGCATATATCAGTCAGTTTGAAGAATATATCGTGAAAAATCATAAGCTCAGTCGTGTGCAACTCGATGCCTTATGGACGTATGTAGGCCATAAGGGTGAAAAAGGGGGAAAGTAGAAGAACATCTCAGAGGC
>CBJMBI010000861.1:0-1768 GCA_966427955.1 uncultured Ktedonobacterales bacterium | reverse complement strand
GTACTCTTGCGTTAAGGTTAGCCCAACGCTTTGAACAGGTTCACCAAGAGTACGGCACCCAGAATAAAGGAGAAGCAGGGAGTATAACGCTTGGCCGAGACTGGTATCTCAATACAAAAGCACAGGCAAGTACCATCTGTTTAGAGCAAAATGAGACGAGATGGGTAGATGTACGGAGCTATTCTACACGACAAAGACAAACCATATCCATGGGAGGATTAGTCGGACATGCAACCTTTGGAGGTGATTTGACCCCTTTCCGAGAGTTGCTTGTCTGGGGTGAAGTATTACATGTTGGCAAAAATATTGTGAAAGGCGGAGGTTCTTACCGTCTTCAAGTTGAGCCAGCTATATAGCTGGCTTTACCCTATAAAAATTGTTAGAAGTATGACTTGTCAACCGAACGAACGGAGGTAAAGTTATGGAGTTAATTATAGAAGGGCGTGGGTCATTTGTGGGAAAGCACCAAGGACGTTTACGCGTGACCCGCGACCAGAAGATGATCACAGAAGTGCCGCTCATTCACTTAGAGCGAGTAATTATCATTAGCAGCGGAGTAGCTATCTCCAGTGATGTGGTTCGTGTCTGCTCTGAAGAGGGAATACCTATCCACTTCATGAGTAGTCGTGGAAATGCTATTGCTAGCCTGTATTCTGCTGGACTGACAGGAACAGTACTCACACGTCGCTCACAATTCCTAGCCTATGAGAATACGATAGGAGTTACTCTAGCAAAAGCATTCGTGGCTGGTAAATTGGAGAATCAAGCCAATTTACTGCGCTATATAGCAAAATATCGCAAAGAGACTGAACCAGCATTGCATAACGAAATGATGCTTGTTTCTCTTGAGATGCGAGACTATCTGCACGAGCTAGAGCAGATCAAAGCAGATAAAATTGAGACCATTCGGGAGCAAATTATGTCCGTTGAGGGACGTGCGGCGCAGCGGTATTGGGCAATCATTGGACGAATTATTCCTTCTGAGTTAAACTGGCCAGGGCGCGAAACACGAGGAGCCGTTGATCCATTTAACTCCTTACTAAACTACGGATATGGCATTCTCTACGGACAGGTTGAACAGGCAGTCACTCTTGCAGGACTTGACCCATATGGAGGCTTTCTCCACGCCGACCGAGCTGGTAAACCAAGTCTCGTGCTGGACTTGATTGAAGAGTTTCGTCAGACCATTGTTGACCGTACCGTAATTGGCATGGTCAATAAGCGTTTCATCATAGAGCAAGATGATGAGCACCGTCTCAGTGAGACAACTCGCAAAAAGATAGCTGAGAAAGTATTGGAGCGTATGGAGAGCTACGAAATGTATGAAAAAAAGCGGCAGGCACTACGCTTTATCCTCCAAAGTCAAGCACGTCACTTAGCGCTTTTTATGCGAGGTGAACGAGAACAGTATAAGCCTTTTCTTGCAGGATGGTGATAGTATGCGCTGTCTGTTGATTTATGACATTGCACATGATGGGGCACGGGCAAAGGTTGCTGATGTTTGTCTAGATTATGGCTTACAGCGGATTCAATATAGTGCTTTCTTCGGTGAGCTAAGTCATACCCATCAGCGAGAACTTTTGGTAAAGATCGGGCGACGCATTGGCAATCATAGTGCTAACGTCCAATTGTTTCCCCTTGATGAAAAGAGTTGGTCTGGGCGTCGAGTCATTGAACGTAAGGGAAAGGAGTAAGTTTATGAGCTGGCTATTGGAGGTTACAGACCTTAAGCAATATATTTGTTGTCCTCGCATTGTCTTCTACTGCT
>CBJMBI010000860.1:0-1770 GCA_966427955.1 uncultured Ktedonobacterales bacterium | reverse complement strand
GAACGTGGCTACAGGTTCTCAGGTGGAGAAAAACAGCGTATTGCTATTGCTAGGGTTATTTTAAAAAATCCACGCTTTTTGATTCTTGACGAGGCGACTAGTGCCCTTGATACTCATTCAGAGCATCTTATCCAAGCTGCGCTAGAGCCATTAATGAAGGGGCGCACGACGCTAGTGATTGCGCATCGTCTCTCGACGATCTTGAAGGCTGATGTCATCTTGGTCCTTGATAAAGGCGAGATTGTGGAATGTGGTACCCATCAAGAGCTGCTAGCTTTAGATGGCTTGTATGCACAACTCTATTATAAGCAATTTGCGCATGCCTTACAGTAGCTAACCCTTCTCTTCAGTTCTGAGGCACAAAGGTTGCTTCGAAAATGAGTCTCTAAACTTGGGTTTTCCCAAAGTAGTGTACTAGAATGATCTCTCTGGTCTTTACCTGAGCAAGAACATGGACGAGAGCCTGTTGGGGAAGTAGCAAGTCTAAGGGTCAAAGGAAGAACTCCCCATAGCTAACAAAGAGTTGCTATGGGGAGTGTTAGCTGTGCTATCCTTGGACAGTAACAGTAAATTTCTTATCAGGAAACTGTACACAGGAAATGGTGTAGGTGCCCGCGTTTGTGAAGAGGAGATTCTTGTCTTTGTAGCGGGCTATGTTAATCGTGCCCAAACCAGCATCAGGGGTACTAACAAACGTGAAGCCCTGATCTATCAAGTTGGAGAGCTTGATGCTCTGGCCTTTTTTAATCGTTACCTGCGAAGGTGTGAAAAATAGGCCGTTCTTTGGAGGAGTGTAAGAGGTATTGGCGTACACCGTCGTCACGGGGCTCATCCCACACGTGGAACCTGCTGTCTGAGAGACCGAGATGGTGGCTTTGGCTTCTGGATGCTCCTGGCTAGAGAGCATAAAGACGCCAGGGTAGTTAAAGGTGAGAGACATTGTATTTTTTTGACCGCCGAGCAGAGGAATTATTCCCGCATTGGGATGAAAGACAGGGGTATATTGACTATCAGTGTTGGTAATCGTGAGAGTTTCTCCTACATTGAGCGAGACTTTTGCAGGAGTATAAGCATTGTTGTCACTCTGGATCGTGGTGACAGGATTGCATGAACCACCTGCCTGTGGGGTTGTATAAGAAGAAGGTAGGCCATTGTTGGGATATGGGGAAACCGACGCTCCTGGAGCTGCATTGACCACAATGGGCTGATGCATACCTACTTCATAGTGTCCACCATAGTGACAGCTAAACTCTAGCATGCCAGGGGGGGCAGTGTAGTAAAAGAGGAAGTCTACACGTCTGGTTTCATTGGGAGCAATGTTGGAGGTGGAGGTTAGTGTCTGCCTATAAGTGTCCTCTGGAGTCATGATTGTCTTGATGGAATGCATGAGTAAAAAATTGTGATAGTGAGTTCCTATATTAGTGACCAAAAACTCATAAGGTATCCCTGTCGTAAAAGTGGTCACAGCGGAATGGATATAAAAGTCTCCGATGGTGACCTTGACCGTTTGCTTCTGCGTTGATGTTCCAGTCATGGTTTGGGCTGTGGGTTTTGGTGCTGTAGTGGGGGATGTGCCACCACACGCAGTTAGTATGAGGCAAAACAGAGAAAGAGCTAAGATGCCAAGATGGAAGCGTTTCATAAATGCTTGTCCCCTCCTTACAATAGAGTGTTGTCGCAGTAGTCTTTTGCTTGAGCACATTATAGAAGAGATTTACATGTTTTCCTAGGAGGATAGAGGGACAAATCTTTTCGTGGGTGTAACTCTTA
>CBJMBI010000859.1:0-1777 GCA_966427955.1 uncultured Ktedonobacterales bacterium | reverse complement strand
TTTCCAGAACGGTACCGCAAGTAAACCGTACCGTTCAAAATACATTGTTGTTGGTTGCCTCGTGAATATAGCTCGAATATAGCTGCATAGTATCGCTAGCGACACTGCCAAAATCCTTATTATCGTTTCGAGGGTAGTTTCGACAATAAGGTGATGAGATAGAGTCTCAATAGCAAGAGTCTAGAAGTTGAGAACATCCACGGCATTGTTATTTTTCCTTTCTCGGTTGTCTGGTCTGCTCCTGTCCCTGCAAAGCTTTCTCCCAATCATCCCAATTCGAGTTACCTGCACTGTTCAGATCTGGCTTTCTTTTTGTGTTTGTGGCTGAGAGCTTGACGCCAGAATTGGCAACCTTGGCTGACTCTGCATACCTGAGTGGCATGGCAGGACTGTTCCACCCACCAGCGTCTTGTAGGCTCTTGATGTCCGTGCCATTGCGGATAGCATCCGTTGCATAGTAGTGTCTACAATCATGTGGTGAGAGTCCTGTAATCCCTATAGCCTTCCCTAGCTGAGTAACCCGTTCGTTGAGACTGCTTGTACTTACTCGTCCTTTGCTGCAGATGCCAACAAAGAGAGGACCTTGGTCAGGTTCGCAATCTGCTAGGTATGCTCGTGCTGCTTTGTAGGTGTCTGGTGTAAGATCGTGTATTTGGGTCTTGTTGGTCTTGTGTCGGTAGATGGTGAGTTGGCCACTCTGTAAATTCACTGAGCTGATATCTAGGCCTGCTACTTCACTGACTCTTAACCCATGATCGAGTAACAGACACATCAGCAAAGCATCCCGTCGTCCTCTGGTGGTGTCTGATTGACTTTTGAGCAGAGTTGCATGCACAGGTGAGAGTGATACAGGTGTGGCCTTCTTAGCATCTGGTCGTCGTGTCTGCTCTCGTTTCTCATCCACATTGCGAGCGTCTGAAGCTCGGTAGCCTTCTACCGATTTGATCAATGCCAGTTCCTGAGTAGACAAGTATCCTGCCTTGGCTGCCATTTGGCAGTAGACTTTGATGGTGGCAAGCCTGACGTTGACCGAGCCCAAAGCATAACCTTGCGTGAGTTGCCATCGGTTAAAAGCTTCGACCAGTCCCCACGTGACCATGTTCCACTTTGCTAGGTCATAGCCCATTCCCTCAACATGGTGTCCTGCACTGGCAAGAAACTGCTCGAATAGTGCTATATCTGCTCGTTGCCTTCGTAGTGTCTGGCTACTCTTACGGGCTTGATAATCCTGCAAAACTGACTGTTGAGCAATCTGGTTTGCAACCTGACCAATGTCTGAAGAGTTGGGTTGAACCGTCACGACGTCATGACAAGTTATTTGTGGAATGAGAGACTGTTGTGAGTCATCCATGGGGGTATTTATCCTTTCACTGTCTTGTTGATTATCCTAACTAATCAACAACTTTTACTCAGCAGTTTAAGCCATATAGCTCTACCTGTCAACCTCCATATGGCTACCCTGTGATATACTCTGAGTTATGGTAAACTAGCTTTTCATAACTCACAGGAATGTAGACGATGACCAGACGAGTAAATAGATTTGAGGACTGGATTACTGCCAACAAAGCGGCTGAACTACTCAGTGAGAAAATGGGCTTCCCGATAGCATCCCGATACGTGAGACAGCTAGCCAAATCGAAGAGGCAACCCGTCCGTACACAGTCACTCGGGTACCATCAGCTCTATCACAAAGAGGACATACTGGCTTGCACAGTCAAGCATAAGGTGATAAAATAAGAGCAGAAAGGATATTAGCATTTATTGCGCTTTATCCATC
>CBJMBI010000858.1:0-1790 GCA_966427955.1 uncultured Ktedonobacterales bacterium | reverse complement strand
TGATGGATCAAGGCTTTCAAGATCAATGGTTTTATCAGACATATACTGCCTTTCTTGCTACTGCCTAGACACTCTGTCCAGGTATGGGCACGACCCGACTTGAACGGGCCTGTACGCCTGACGTATTGCCCTTGCTCTTTACGCGGAGGATCGAATTGAACGTCCTTCCAAGCCTTCCACTTGCCGCTATTCATCGCCCTTGCCAGAGGCTGTAACGTCGCATTGCTTCGAACTCTCAGCATCCACCGGAGCCATACGCCGCTTTGTTGCTAGGTATTTCTACTCGATAATGTCTCCTTTTGTGTTCCCGTAAGCTCATTCGTGCTTACATGAGTAAGTTTAGCATATATTCTAGATGTTGTCAAGCATTTTTCTATCAATTTTCTAGCAAATATTCTTGCAATTTTTATGATTGTGTGTTAGAATGTCATCATCATAAAAGAAAGGAGACAATCATGAATGCCAACTCTTAGAGAACTCCGAGAGAAGTATTACATCAGCAGAAAGAAGCTTGCTAAAGCTGGTGGTGTATCTGAGTCCACTATTATCAGGATGGAGGAAGGTAAAACACACACGACAAAAGAGGCTGCTGACAGAGTCTTAGAAGCGCTATCCACCCTTACTGGAGAGCGGTTCACTACTGACAATATTGATGGTTTAAATCTCTACAACCCCATGCGGGATAGGGCTTATCCAACAAGATACAAGGTTGAACCTAGTGCGGCGTAGCCCGGACTGTCAGCAGCTTTCCTAGGGCATGAGCTGACAGTCCAACATACTCACAAACCAGACTCAGCACATCTAAACCGATGTGTAGGGTACTCGTTTGTCTTAAAAGTATTATACATGAAAGGATCTCATAGTGAAGCGTGCAACGATGGGGACATTTACTCAGGTTCCCAATATATTCTTTGACACTTATGACCTGCCTGAGACAGCCCAAATACTTTATTTGAGACTACTCAGACATGTAGGTTACAAAAATGACCAGCAATTCATAGGCTCTATCCGCAAGTTGGCAAAGCTCGTACGTATGTCTAAGTCAACTACCGACCGTATGCTTAAAATACTAGAGAAAGCCAATCTCATAGAAACAGGAGAAACAGAGAGTAAAGAGCTAGATGGGAAAACTCCCTATGTAAAGGTGCTCATTGACGACCTCTGGAGACAGAACCAGAAACTTTATGAGCCCACTTTGCAACAAAAAGAGGCTATAGAGGCTACCCCCAAATACAAGAAGCCGACCGACACCCGTATTATTGCTTTGCAATCTATGCCTTACTCCGAGTATCTTCAGTCTTCAGAGTGGCAAGAGAAACGCAAGAAAGCCCTTCGGTTTGCTGGTTTCAAATGTCAGTTATGCAACTCTAGCGAAAAGCTGAATGTTCACCATCGGACATATGAACGGCTAGGGCAGGAATTGCTAGGAGACCTGATAACCCTTTGCAATGACTGCCATTGCATTTTCCACCAGAACAGAAATCTAGCTGACTAGGGCGTATTGCCCTAGTCCCCTTATTATCTCTCCCAAAATAAATAAAGAAGGTGTAGCATGGATGACGAGACAACTGAAGCACCTGCCAAAAAAGAAAAGCCCGTATTTTCAGGATTTAACACATCTTTCAAAGGTTATTCTCAGCTACCAAATGAATGGTTAGACGAAATTATTTCACAAATAGACAATATCGCAGAACTCAAGGTTGTCCTCTATATCTATCGTCATACTTGGGGATACCAAGAAAAGAAAATCAATCCAGATGATCCAGCCAAGCATGATGAAATCAAACGCA
>CBJMBI010000857.1:0-1795 GCA_966427955.1 uncultured Ktedonobacterales bacterium | reverse complement strand
GAACAAAAATATCCAAACCGGACTGGACGAGGGCGACCGTCCATCTGGCACCACTATTCCGACAAATATCAGGGCATTTCTGACCAAACCCTGTGTTGGTTCTGACTTGATGACACCAACCTGTTATCTCGCTAATCTCAACGTTCCTTCGTTGCATCCTCTTGCAGACGGCATGTAATAGGGTAAAAAAAGCAATTGGAATAGAACTCCTCACTCTCAGTGAGAGACCATGAAGCTACCATCTGGTTGCAGGACAACCGATAGAAAATGTGTCATCAAGTCAGTAGAGAACGGAGAAAGTGCTTATAGCCTCCCACCCGAACGTGATGGCATTATGCTTGAAAAATAAAGTATCTGCATCTCCTGTTTGACCACCATGAATCTCCCACATGGCTTGATCTTTTGAGGTTAGCATTATTAGCTCCTAGCCATTATTATTTACTCTCTAGGAGCATTTTCTATACAATTATTCTTGTACAAACAAAAATACTTTGGTGAGATTATAGCATATAGCAAGTAGTTCCTCAAGCCAGCCCATACGTTTGTGTTGTTTGGCCCGCGGAATGGTTCCAACACAGCCGCTGATTCAGATGAATCGCATGTTTCAGGACTAATCGCAACTCACGATTGCCGGAAATATATACACTGCTGAGAATAGTAATACAAGTGGAAAGGGGGCACTGACTATGGGCATTTTCATCAAAGCTAGACTCTATCAAGGTAGGGCCTACTAAAAATAGTCCCAAAGTCTCAGTGTCTAAGGAAAAGAGTAAAAATTAGCAAAAGGGAGATTACACCAATGAAACAGATAATCACAAGGAGCCAAGAAATATCCATGCAACAAGATCAGAACAGGCAAAAACTTGTCCCACATTTATGGTTTGATAAAGAAGCAAAGGAAGCAGCCGATTTCTATACCTCTTTATTTCCGAACTCAAAAGTTACCAATATAACGACTCTTCATGACACACCATCTGGAGACTGTGATGTAGTTTCGTTTGAGCTTTCAGGATATAAGTTCATGTCAATCAGCGCTGGACCATGGTTCAAGTTTAACCCTTCAGTATCATTCATCGTCAATTTCGATCCATCAAGAGATAAGAGTGCACGCGAGAATATTGATGCCTTATGGGAGAAGTTGTCTGCCGAAGGCACAACGCTTATGCCACTTGATGCATACCCTTTCAGTAAGCGCTACGGCTGGGTCCAGGACAAATATGGACTTTCGTGGCAACTGATCCTGTCAAACCCTACAGGTGAAGAGAGACCTTTTATTGTTCCCTCGCTCATGTTTGTAGGAGAGGTGTGTGGCAAAGCAGAGGAGGCAATCAATTTCTACCTATCAGTGTTTAAGAACTCAAAGCAAGGAAACACTGCCCGCTACCCCAAAGGCATGGAACCAGACAAAGAAGGAACTCTTATGTTTTCTGATTTCGAGCTTCTGGGTCAATGGTTTGCAGCCATGGATAGCGCACGCGAACATAACTTTGCGTTTAATGAAGCAATCTCCTTTATGGTTTACTGCGACACCCAAGAAGAAATTGATTACTATTGGGAAAAGCTCTCTCATGTGCCCGAAGCAGAGCAATGCGGCTGGCTCAAGGACAAATATGGACTTTCGTGGCAGATCGTACCAACGGCAATGGACGAGATGATGAGCACGGGAACTCCCGACCAAGTTGTGAGTGTGACGAAGGCTTTCCTCAAGATGAAAAAGTTCGACATTGCAATACTACAGGAAGCATACGAAGACCACTAGCTGCATGAAGACATACGTAATCCTTCTGCGCGGTGT
>CBJMBI010000856.1:0-1804 GCA_966427955.1 uncultured Ktedonobacterales bacterium | reverse complement strand
TGCGTCGCATGGTGGCGCAAATTGCTGGGTGTTCGATCACGGCAGAGGCATGGCGTCCGGCTGGTCGGCTTGCTGATGCTGAAGTGGATCTTTCTGATACGTTCCACTTTCTCTATGAGGAAGTCGAGAGGTATCTGGAAGAAAAAAAGCGAAACTTTCATGAATTAGTCCAGAAAAAGCGAGTTATCTATTCGATTGAGAGAGAACAAGCGATTGCTTAGCAAGGAGGTGTGCTATGGCTCGATACAAGAGGGTTTCAACTGCTCAGCCATTACTGTTGAGTGTGACTGACGTGGCTATCCAGTTAGGAGTATGCCGTACTACTGTTTACAAGTACATTTACCATGAGGGTTTACCATCAATGCTTCTACGTGGCGTACGGCGTGTGCATCCTAATTCTTTGCAAGAATGGCTAAAGTCTCATGAGGAGCATTCTGCATAGATCTTTGTCTTACTCCCGTTGGTGCGGTAGCAAAACATTGTTAAGGAGATGTTTCTATGCCAAGGAAGAAACAAGCACGTCGTCCTGGTGAAGGTACTGTCTATCAACGTAAAGATGGGCGTTGGGTGTGTGAGATTACACTTGAGGATCATAGCCGTAAACAGTACTATTGTAAGACAGAAAAGGAAGCTTTAGAGAAGCGCCGAATAGTTCTCAACGAGCTATCTCAAGGTGTGCTTGCTACAGGACCACAGCAAACGCTAAAACAGTATCTTGAGTACTGGTTAGAGGATGTATATAAAATTTCGGTTCGTGTCACTACTTTTAGGAATTGCCGTGTGATTATCTATAAACATCTTATTCCTGGTCTTGGTCATGTTAAGTTACAAAAGCTAACTGCACAAATGGTGCAATCATTTTACGCGAAAAAATTGAGAGATGGCGCTACTGCTAGTAGAGTAAAGAATATTCATGCTACCTTGCATACTGCGCTAGAGCATGCAAGGCGTATCAAACTGGTTTCTATGAATGTCTGTGCTGATGTGCAGGTTCCCCAAAGAGAGAAACCTAAGCAACAACCTTTGACACCTAAGCAAGCTCAGTTGCTTCTGCAAAAAGTGAAAGAGCATCAGTTAGAAGGATTATTGACGCTGGCTCTGACGACAGGTATGAGAGAAGGTGAATTACTTGGTCTTCGCTGGTCAGATGTGGACTTAGAGACGGGGCTGCTTCGAATAGTGCGAACACTGACGTATGTAACTGGTTATGGTTGTGTTGAGGGTGAGCCGAAAACAGCGAAAGGGAAGAGAAACATAATCCTACCTCAGTTTGCTATAGATGTGTTGAAGCGTCATCGCACGGTACAGTTAGAAAAGCGGTTAAAGATTGGTGCTGCTTGGATTGATCGTGATCTGGTTTTTCCAGATAATGACGGCGATTTTTTGATTTCAAGCACACTTCTGGCGCGTTTCTATAAGCTCCTAAAAGAGATAGGTCTGCCTCGTATACGGTTTCATGATCTGAGGCATAGTGCGGCTACATTGTTCCTGAGCATGGGGGTTCCAATGAAGGTCATACAAGAACTTCTTGGGCATAGCAGTATCACTATAACGGCTGATATCTATTCTCATGTGTTGCCATCGATGTATAGAGAGGCGATGGATAAGATCGGTAACTTTTTAGACAGCAGTTTTAATTAGCTGCTGTCAACTTCGCTGTCAGAGTTGCTTTATTGTTGACTGGTAAGTGGTGTGATTCAAGGATAGAAGCGGGCTGAGGGGACGAGTTCAATTAGCTTATTAGGAGTACACTTTCTAGTATAGGGCCTTTGAGGGGTGTTTGTCTACTCCTATTTCTTGGGGT
>CBJMBI010000855.1:0-1811 GCA_966427955.1 uncultured Ktedonobacterales bacterium | reverse complement strand
GATCAATGTACACCCAGATAACGTGAAGAGATCATCTGATTTGTCAGGTTAATTGGTTCTTACGCAACTTTGATACCGCTGGCGAAACCCAAAGCTCCCGACGATAAAGAAAAGGAGAAGCAAGAAAAGGAAGACACGACAGGAGAAGGAGAGCCATCAGGAGAGCACCAATGTCCCTCAAAGCACAAGCGATCAATCCAGTCCCACAAGAAACCGTCCGAGTAGCACGAGCAGCATACCCAAAAGGCAACATCTACATGCAAATGCGCGATGTATTGGGAAGCATTTATACAGATAAAGATTTCGCGGATCTCTTTCCCAAGGAGGGGCAACCAGCCCTAGAGCGTCGGTCAAGTAATGGGAAGTTGACAGGAAAGGGAAAAGCGTGGCTTGCTCAGGAAAAACGAAGGAGCAAACAGAACCATGCAACCCCGATTCTGGCAACCGCCAGTGGAATTGTCAGCGAAAGAAGAACACATGGTCAAGCGTATTCGCAAAGCCAAACTCTTCGTGTTCCTGCGGAAATATCGTCATCAAATCTTTGATGAGACATTTCAACAGGAATTGGCCATACTCTATCAAGACAGCAATCGAGGTCAACCACCCATTGCACCAGCTCAACTCGCGCTAGCTACAATTCTTCAGGCGTATATGGGAGTATCCGATGATGAATTGATAGAAGCGGTGATAATGGATCGTAGATATCAATTGGTATTAGGCTGTCTAGATACAGAAGAATCTCTATTTAGCGAAGGAACACTCGTCAATTTTCGGAAGCGCTTAATAGATGTGCAAATAGACCGCCGTCTGATTGAGCGCACTATTGAGATAGCAGAGCAATCAAGAGTGTTTGGGTCAAAAGCATTAAGAGCCGCGCTGGATAGTAGCCCTTTGTGGGGAGCAGGAAGAGTAGAAGACACGTATAATCTCTTGGGACACGCTCGAGGCCTCGGTGATGGGCGTGATAGCAGCCGAGCGGGGCAGGGAGCTGGCTGATGTAGCGAAAGAAACAGGAGCAGAATTGGTCTGTGGATCAAGCTTGAAGGCAACATTGGATTGTGATTGGGATCAATCTGGACAAAAGGTGCAAGCGCTCTCACAGGTCCTCTCTGTACTTCAAATAATAGAGCAATGGTTTGGTAGCTTAGCAGAAGAGGATCAGATTGCTCAAGCGAAGTACTATTTAGACACAGCTCAGCAGGTAAAAAAGCAGAATATCAAAAAGGAGGAAGATGGAAAAGAAACGATTATGAAAGGTGTTGCCGATGGGATCAGCCAATGGGGATTTATTTGAAGCATATATAGAGCAAATCTTTGTACCAACTCTTCATTCTGGGGAAACTGTCATTCTGGATAATTTAAGTATCCATAAGAGACAAAAAGTGCGAGAACTCATCGAAGCCAAAGGGGGTCACTTGCTGTTTTTGCCCGCCTATTCGCCCGATTTTTCGCCGATTGAAGAGGCTTTTTCCAAGCTGAAGGCTGTCCTGCGCTCTATCGGAGCAAGAACACGTGAGGCCCTCCAAGATGCGCTTGAGTATGCTTGTACGACGATTACCGCTTCTGATGCTGTAGGATGGTTCCGGCATTGTGGCTATGCGGTGCCTGACCTTGCTGAGCAAGCCTCTGCCTAAAGCTCTTCAAGAAGGGGAGCTCAATATTCTTGACTATCGCTGTAAGTACGGAACGACGAACATGGAGAACTTGGGGATCTGTTGTTTGGCCCATATAATGGCCAAAATTGGCACATAACCTGGCCTCATATTTGAGCTTGAATGGCCCAGATTGACTGAACGTTTTTGACAAACACT
>CBJMBI010000854.1:0-1819 GCA_966427955.1 uncultured Ktedonobacterales bacterium | reverse complement strand
CCATTTCATGGCTCGCATATGCCGAGCGATAAGCTTGCTCAGAACTCGTTAACCGCTTGAAGCTTTCACCTGCCTGCAACCAAAGAACCTCTGCCGTTTGCCAACTTGCATCACCAATCATGCCATGCCCCGTTACGGCAATCGTGCTCGGTCGTGTGGCTAAGCGATGTAGGAAACCAGTAGCCGCCTGCTCAAACGAGAGCATGTCACCACAACCATAGCTGGCTGCACTCGCTTTGGGGTCTTGTCCGAGCCATTGCTCATGCAGTGCAAGAATATCTTGCTCAACGTACTGGACAGACTCCAAGGCGGTATCCCGATCAGGGTAAAACCAGAACTCTGCAGGCCATCCACTAGAACTCAAGGCGAGCCCCTGCCTGAAACCAGGAGAGGCAGCAACTTGACAGATAACATCATCGTCCGTGGTGAAGATACATTCCCCTACAGTGTGGAGCAGAAGTGCATTACGATTAGCACCAAGAGTACTCACACCATACTCTTTGTCACCAATACAAGCCCAGGATACAACCTCCTCTGGGATATTACCCACCTCACTCAGCTTCTTAACAAACGCTGCCCTTTCCTTAAACCCGGCATAAGCAATGCTCACACCATAGTACTTCTTCAAGTTATGCAACATCTGTCGGTACGCATCTCGCATAGCAGGGTTGTTTGAATCATCCCCTACCACGAAGTCAATGGTACGCCCGAATAGCTGGCAATGCTCAATATAACTGGTCATACCACGCTGCAATGCTTCTACTCGATTACCAGTAGGAAAGACCATTGACGTAATACGGGGAACAGGAGCCTGCTCGCTTGACCCCTGAAACAGGTTGCGTATCTGATTTGACGAGATGAGATAGCCCTCCTGTGCCAAGAGTTGCAGTTGATACCGGAGCTTGAAGCGCATAGTCTCAAGCATGGCGCTGCTCAACTGCTGTTCCCGACAATAGGTATCAACATGCTCATCAAGGGTTTTAAACGTTTGGCACTGGGCGAGCAGATTAGCAACTGGTCTCTGTAAGAGACGCTTGACTTCGATATCCCTTGCATAGGCCATGACTCGTCGATCACCAGCGGGGAAGAATGCTACATCAGCTAGAACATATTGACTGGTCTGACAGCTATTATTGGTCCCTTGTATCTCCTCTGAGAACTTGCTTTGTTCTGAGGTATCAAGACTTTGGCAAACCACTGTAGTCGCCCCTACAAGAGAAGATTGGTCTTCCATGAAATCTTCAATGCTCCTTTCATAAATGAAACAGATAGTCAAGTAAAACTATGCTGAGTTTGAGTGGGGATACCACTCTACAAGTAGATAATGAACTTGAACTGTTCTTTGAGTAGCAAACCTGCTTTTCGTTTGTGGTAATTGATATTGTAAAGCATAGTTCTATACTCAATACTAAGCAATTGAAGAAAAATATAGTTTTAAACGTTTATATCTGATAACAAGGATTTTTCCAGAGAGACGATATGGTCACTCCGACCCTTGCTAGGCTCTTTCCTGTTTGCCAAAGGCAAAGATCTGTAGATCTAAAATGATAGTTTGAAGTTACTGCTACGATTAAGAGGAAATCAAATGGATTCGTTCTAAGGAGTTATTTATCTATGAGACTTATCTGGATGTCGGATGGTCCGACTATGCCGTCGGGCTATGGAAATGTTACCCAACAGGTATGTAGTGGTCTGGCTGACCGTGGACATCACGTCTCTATTTTAGGTTGGCAAACGAAAGGAAAGCCAGCCTCCTGGCAAAACTGTATGCTCTATTCGAAGCTCCATCCGATGTACTCTCCAAATGCTTTCCGTGCTG
>CBJMBI010000853.1:0-1829 GCA_966427955.1 uncultured Ktedonobacterales bacterium | reverse complement strand
ATAGAAGATGACCAATGGGAGAGGGCACTCCAGCGGGCGCTTGCTGAGATTGGAGATATGTCTGCTGACCTTGTATTCCTGTTTGCTAGTGATATTTATACTGAACATTTTTCTGAGATGGTGCGCCGGGTACGCTGTGCAACAGGGGCGCGTATCCTGATCGGTTGCTCTGGTCAGGGAATTGTTGGTGGAGAACTCGAGCTCGAGGATGTTCCCGCTCTTTCACTGCTTGCTCTTTCGCTACCTGATGCTTCATTCCAAGCTATACGCTTTACACCCGAAATGATTACAAACTGTAATTGTCCCGAAGAATTGTATACACGTCTGAGTATTCAGCCAGATGACGTAAATGCTTTTCTTATCTTTGCCGATCCTTTTCAGACAGATAGTGAGAAATTGATCGATCTCCTCTCAGGTGCCTATCCTCATGCGCCTATACTTGGTGGACTAGCTTCGGGCGATTTCGAAGAGCGATGTACATATATTTTCTGTAATGATGAGATCTATGACAATGGAGCAGTCGGTTTGGTGGTGGGGGGTGAGTACACGATTTTTCCCATTTTGTCGCAAGGGTGTGAGCCAATTGGAGAACCCTGGACAATTACTAAGGTGCACAATAAGAACCTGATTGTAACCATCTCGAATCGTCCAGCTTTTGCATTGCTTGTCGATACATTGGAAGGTTTAGAAGAGGATCTTCAGCGTCGTGCACGACGAAACTTGCTCATTGGTCTGGCTGCTGATGAGTATTCACCTACTTTGGAACGTGGGACTTTCTTGATTCGCCAGCTTATTGGTATTGACCGACATACTGGGGCATTGGCAATTGGTGCAATACCCCGCCAAGGCCAGACCATTCAATTCCAAATGCGTGATGCCACTACGGCAGATCTTGATCTACGTGAATTGCTCATTCTGGCAAAAGTTGAGTTAGCTGGTAGACAGCCTGTAGCTGCAATTCTGTGTACTTGTAATGGTCGTGGTCTCAATCTGTTTGGGGAGCCTCATCATGATGCCAAGCTGATTGCGCAAGAATTCGGAGCATTGCCAGTTGCTGGTCTATTCTGTAGTGGTGAGATCGGCCCAGTGGGCAAACGGTCTTTCCTACACGGTTTTACCGCGAGTTTGGCCTTGATAGTAAAACGGAACTTTGTGGGAATTTTCTAAGGGTAGTATCTGAGAGTGGAAAGAGAACATTACGCAAGCAATCGTTCTACTGCCTCAACGAGTTCCCTTGTTCTGCATGGTTTCTCTAACCCGAAAATATTACGTTGCGCCATCTCCTGCTTAGGCAAGTCAGCGCTGATCATAATAGTGGGTATGTGCTCACAACCCTTGATCGTACGAACTAGATCATAGAGTTCGATCCCATTCTTACCTGGCAGCTCATAGTCTAGGACAAGCAAATGTGGTTTATACTCTTCGATCACTTCGTGTATCTCTGATCCATCTGGCATATACACAACGCGGTGAGATGTGTCCTGCTCTATGGCTCGCTTGATAATCATCCTAAAAATAGCATGATCCTCAATTAACAAAATGGTCTTTTGTTGGTTTGCCTGTTGGTTTTGCTGCATACTGGACTAACTACCTATGGTGGATGCACCTTTTTTAAAAGATTTCCTACTTAAGTAGCATACAATATTCATAGCAGGTTTGCCGTATACAGATGATAGAAGATAGTACTATCGTCTTATACGCCACAATTAGATGAAGATGCCTGTGAGGGAAAGGCTTGAGCCTGTTGCTATAGGGTACCTGATCTCACTATCCCGTCCCGAGCCAGAGGACCCCTTGCAAGAGCGTCGGGGGTGAATGGCGAGTCCTTT
>CBJMBI010000852.1:0-1830 GCA_966427955.1 uncultured Ktedonobacterales bacterium | reverse complement strand
GTAATCTTTGTGGGACAGCGACCTATTGAGGAGATGTCTCGCTATATGGCAATTGCTGATATCCTGGTAAGTCCGCGTAGTAAAGGCACGCACACGCCACTTAAGCTCTATACCTATTTGCGTTCAGGTAAGCCAATTCTTGCCACTGCCATTGTTTCTCATACGCAGATTCTTACCTCAGATGTTGCCTTGCTGGTAGCCCCTAGTCCAGAAGGACTGGCAAAAGGAACTCTGACTCTACTCAGCGAACGTGAGCTAGCACAGAAATTAGGTGAGAATGCTCGCCAGACCTATGAGAAACAGTATAGTTGGCCTGTATTTTTAGAGAAGAATCGTCAGGCCTACCATGAATTTAGTCCCTTGCATGATAGATATGCAGTAAAATGAAAGGTGTATGCTCTTGAATCGCAATTTACTGCATGAGAAAGTAGGAACCCGATTTATCGCGTTCGTAAAGAGGAATGTACACACTATGCGTCATTCCTGGTTATGCTTGATACCATGGATACTGTCAGGATTATTGCTGTTTGGTCTGATTTTTCTGGTACGTAGCTGTCACCAAGGTCCAAACAATCATCCAACTAAGCAAGTGAAGAGTGTTCCAACTCTACCATCGGTATATCAGAAGGCTCCCGCCGCTGTTCGCGATATCGAGGTGTCAATTCTTGATAATATCAAAGCAAATGGGTTTAACAGCAACCCAGCTATTAACGATGGGAGAGGTGGATTGTTTATCAACTGGCGCTATGGAACCAATCCTTTACAGACGAATGTAAATGGGACTGGAGAATCAGATGATCCTAATGCCAATCCCCGTCATGATCCATTAACTGATATTCGCTATATCCACAATCTCTGGTCGTATAAGCGCCAAAAGCCTTCGGACACACGCTATGATAGTGAAATAGCTCGTTATACACCTATTATTAAGTTTGAGTTCGCTCATTCCCAAAATGAGCGTGGCTGGCTGTTTGATGAGTTTATGGCGGTGTATAACCTTTCCAATGATGCTTTCTATAAAGATACTGCCTATAATCTGGCTAAGAGCTATGCTCACGCTTTTGATCCTCATGTTGGTAGTATTTATAAAAAGAATTCTAACCATCCAAATGGCTCATATCGTGTTGATAATGTTTTAGAAGCTGGGTGTGCTCTTGTACAAGCGGGTATAATATTTAATAAACTGGAATGGATGCAGGAGGGTATGAGTACGATAAATTTTGTCTATGCTCATGCCTATGTAGCACAGTACCATACCTTTGCTAGTCAGATGGATAATGTCTTATTGCCAGATGGGTCAGTAAATCCTCATCAAACATTCTTTTCTGGCACGACCAAAAATTATGCTGTCAATGGTCGGCGTATCCAGATTGGTGCTGTAGCTCAGATAGCTATTTCCCTGCTAGATGCCTATAAGCTCACACATAATCGTGACTTTTTGAACAAGGCAATGGATCTATTAGATGCTTATGCCCTTCCTGCAAATCCTCTGGGTATGTGGGATACGAAGTATGGTGGCTACTATTTCTCTGTCGATTTTGAGGGACCGTCTCCAGCCGATCCAGGTAAGATTACTCTTAGCAAAGCGCACAAAGAGGTGGGTCGTCAGATCATTATGCTGCAGGCCTTTGACCTAGCAGATAAACTGGCGGGTGGGAAGTATAAAGAGACAGAAGATCAATTGCTATCTCTAGCCATCGGCAAGGCCTATTATGCACCCGGTCATGGCGTACTCTACGATGTAAATTCTGACTGGTCGCTACGTAAACTACATAATGGTACTTATGAGGATATGGTAACAACTGAAGCAATGGGGGCAGAACTGGAGAG
>CBJMBI010000851.1:0-1831 GCA_966427955.1 uncultured Ktedonobacterales bacterium | reverse complement strand
TCGCTATGCTAGAATAACTTAGAAGGATAGAGGTTGCAAGATAGGATGCCGAAACAGGTTATTGCTTATGGAAGGAGTTTAACGAGTATGAGAAACTATCCAACTCTCAGTGAGATCATGGAGGAGTATCTCCGCGAGCATCCAGAAGAAATAGACAGTTTTATCTCTGTCCTCTTCGAAGAGTATGCTGAAGATGGAGACACTGCTGCATTACTTTCTTCCTTACGAGTTGTCTGCCGCGTTAAAGGGGTAAGTTTCATAGCGGAAAGTGCTGGCATGAGCCGGAGAGGAGTGCAAAAAGCACTTTCAGAGGACGGTGATCCGAAATTCGAGAGCGTAAATGCTATTATGCACGCGATGGGCTACCGATTGGTTCCACAAAAATTACAAGCTTCGTAGCTTGACTTTGCCCAAGGTAGGCAAAATAGGCCACGAGATCTATAATCAGCTCTATGAAATAGCAAAAAAGCTGATGTACAAGCACTAAAACTTTCCAACCTCTTAGGTGTAGAGAAATAGAAAGGGCGCTTATCATGGACTATATCACACGAAGTGAATTCGAACGCTTTGTAAAAGAGCATGAGGAAATAAAGAGGCGCATTGAACAGCGAACTGAAGAGATTCGAGCAGTGAGAGTCGATGTTGCTTCTGAGGATGTCACTAGACGTTTGGATAACCTGAAGCAAGAGCTTCATACTATCTCGAATACTTGGCTGGATACTCTGCAAGAACATTATACCGAACATAAGCAAGACATCTCAGAAGTCCAAACTGTTCAGAGGGGGCACTCGAAATACTTTGAAGAACACGGGAAACGCCTTGCAGCAACAGCCACCAAGGAGGACATCTCTGAACTCAAGGCTACCGTAAACGAGCACGGCAGCGTGCTCAAGGAGCACAGCAGCATGCTTAAGGAGCACAGCAGCATGCTCAAGGAGCAAGGTGCAAAGCTAGACCAGATACTAGCATTGCTGAAACAGAGACCGCGCGAGTAGCTAGAGGTGAAACTCACTACCAGTTTATCCCCGTGATATCATCGTCAATCAAAAAGATGCAAGAAATAGCGGGGAATGAACCATGAAAATAACAAGCACAGCGTTTGAACAAAACGGAAACATTCCAGAACTTTATACCTGCGATGGAGAGGATAAGAATCCTCCTCTGCGATTTGAGGGTGTTCCAAACAATGCTGCAAGTTTGGCACTGATTGTCTCTGACCCCGATGCAGTTGGGAAAAAGCCGTTTTATCACTGGGTAGTGTTCAATATCGATCCAAGGACCGATCACATTGAAGAAGACAGTTTACCAGCAACTGCCATTGAGGGTAGAAATGATTTCAGGAAAGTAGAGTATGGAGGACCATGTCCTCCATCTGGTACTCACCACTATATCTTTACGCTCTATGCACTCGATGTACAGATTCCTTTAGAAAAAGGAGCAGCAATAGAAGAAGTTATTAAGGCCATAAAAGGACACACTATAGAAGCTGCAGAATTAGTTGGGCTGTATTCTCGAAAGAGAAGGTGAGGTAAAGAAGCCTCCTCTCCGCCAGAAATTAAAAACCTTGCGGCATGTTTTTTACTGTCCGAGAGACGTCAGCTTATCAGCATGGAATCATCTTGTTTCTGCTCTTGTATTGCAGTGAGCCTTTCCGTAAGCTCGGCCTCTCTCTCTTGAAACTCCTCCTCAGTGATTTGATCAGTTTCATACAAAAACTCTAATTGCATCAATTTCTCCATTATTTTAGGTTCCTCGTCTAATTCTGCCTCTGCCATTTCTGCAATTTTCTTGAAAATCCCTATGAAGCCTTTGGCTGGTAACTTGAATAATA
>CBJMBI010000850.1:0-1847 GCA_966427955.1 uncultured Ktedonobacterales bacterium | reverse complement strand
GCAAAAACTAGTTTATACTACAAGTACATATGCAGCTCCAATTCCTCCTGTTAAGTCTGGGTATCAGTATATCACGAATGAATTGAATGGTGGAAATGAGTATCATCCTGAATATACTGTGGATCTTGGACCGGGAACTTCTGCTACTATCGCACGCCATTGGGACGTGCAGAACTCATTTGGAGCCAATGTGGGAGTCACCGCGGAGGTTGTTGAGGCTGGGTTAAACTACAATGTCACATGGAGTTCTGGTGTCGATGAACAATGTAGTGCCAATAATCAAACAACGTCTCATCAGTCCTTAATATGGCAATCGGTCTATATTGATTGGTATTATGATATTTATTGGCATAATAATGCTGATGGAACAAATACCTATCAAGGGACTGGCTGGGCCAAAGAGTATCTCAACCCTGCTTGTTACTATACAGGAGGAGCTTGATCTGTAGTAATAAGCATAAGTTTTGAAAAAGTTAGTATAAACGAATACTTTTACTAAAAAGTATTCGAATTAAGATAGTTTTTAGATATACTAGCAGACGATTGTAGGTAGTTATGTTAAAGGAGAAAAACGTGAAATTCATTTGGTTGAAGAGCGCTAAGAACATACCCAATTCTGGGAAAGTTCATCTTTTTCGTATAAGTCTGAGCCTCCTCATCATGCTTTTAGGACTGAGCTTACCGGTTCAGCCTATCCACGCACAAAAGTTTGACTCATCTCAAGAAACTATCTTATTAGTCCATGGCTGGCAATTAACGGATGCGACCACTCTTGCCGAGGCGGATTGCCAGGAGTATTGGAAAGATGTGATTGACTATCTGAAGCCTGGACAACTTCACGAGGGCCTCCAATGGATAGGAAAAGTACGTACTCTCGGATATTATACTGGAGACCACAATTGCGATGATTACCTTCATGATGGTTCTTATGACGGAATTAAACACCTGAGTTCAGTAAACGAGCCTGGAAATCTGGAGAAGAATCACTGTGATAAGTACATCCCTACCGATGCCGATCCCGCTTTCCAAAGTCCTGACTATGATGGGACTACCAATGAGAGTATCTCTCACTTAAGCTGTTTGTTTGCTTGGTATGTTTACAATAACTTTGCAAAGAAGAATATTACTCTTGAAATTGTTGCTCACAGTATGGGAGGTCTTATTGTACGTTCGGCTATGTATCAGGTACAAAACCGTGATCGTCTGGGACTCACAGATTTCTTCCCTCCTTCGCTTGGTCTTATTCCTGAAGTTATTACTTTTGGCACCCCTCATGCAGGTGTCCTAAATTTAGGCGTCTTCAAAGGGTTTTTTAATCAGCAAGCTCAAGAGATGGTGGAGAATAGCCCATTTATGCAGAAATTGATGGCAGGAGCTATAAGTCCGCAAGCAGGGAATACTGATTGGACGTTAATTAGTAGTGACTGCGATATAATTGCGGGAAATTCAGGAGTTTCGATGCCTGGGGCCTCTCAGAAGATTATCTATGCTGAGTTCCCAAGTACCTATATTCCTAATACTATTCGTGGTGCCACTAGACCACCTGCAGCTATTACTTGCTACTTTCACACCGATTACTTTCACATGCATCGCGATGAGGATTCTGATATTAAAGCACTTAGTAATGAGGATCGCCTTGATGCTCCAGTGGTTTTTTGTAATCTGCGGAAGCAAGGTGAGAACCTTTGTGATGGGGATAGGAGAGGCTATATTCGCTCAGACGCGGGGCCAGAGGGCCGACTGGCAATGTGGCATGCGCTTTGGGGAACAGATCTTGTCTATACTAGATAAAAGTGGTAGTACACATGAAGGATAAGCGAGCTTTGAAATGAAGTATGAGCATCGAC
>CBJMBI010000849.1:0-1848 GCA_966427955.1 uncultured Ktedonobacterales bacterium | reverse complement strand
CCTCGTTTGCCATATCTCTATGCAACTGATATTTCCTCCGATGCTTTGCAGGTTGCGCACCTCAATTGCCAAAGACATCGTGTTACAGAACGAGTCAGGCTCCTTCAAGGTCATCTAGTATCGCCTCTGCCAGAATCGGTCGATCTCCTGCTTGCCAATTTGCCTTATGTTGGTACCGATGAGCTGGGAGATATCTCGCCCGATGTCCAGCTTTATGAACCACATCAGGCTCTCTTTAGCGGACCAGATGGGTTAGACCTGTTACGTCAACTAGGTGAAGAAGTACGTAAGTCTCATGTACTTAAACCAGCAGGAGCAATATTGCTAGAAATCGGCTATCGACAGCGAGAAGAACTCACACGGCTCTTTCATAGCTTATGGCCTAGCGCTACTATTACTTGTCGAAAGGACCATGCTGGCTTTGATCGGATCTTGCAGATAGAAACTTTCGAAAACGAGATGTAACCTTGCGATGCTTTATTAGAAATCCAGAAATCCATTGATTTTCTAGTACAGAAAGCTGTTTTCGTTGCGTTGATCTAGAAGAAAGCTGTATACTCGAACTGGGTAATAGTGCTGCTTGGTTCTTGATCGGCTATTGCAGTTGTTGCTTATCATCGCTAGGAAGAGCTTCTGATGAAATTGGCAAGTCTAGCTCAAACTCAACCACTCTCTGACCTTTTTTTGCTGCTATTTGGAGGAGCTTCTGCATTCCTTCTTTCTTATCTATTGATATTTGGGGTCATTGCGCTTTGTCGGAAGATGAATTGGATTCGCCCTGCTGAGCCAGGGAGGAAGCAAGATACGAGGGCTCGTCTGGGTGGAGTGGCAATCTATCTTGCTTTTGTTATTGCCTCTTTGATCTATTATATTCACAATCCTGCCTTATACGTTAGTTATAATCCATACCATGATGAGGCAACCATGTACTGGTTGTTCTTGGTTGCCTCAGCTCTGATTGTACTAGTCAATGCCTATGATGATATTAGACCTTTGAAGCCCTTGCCTAAATTGCTAGCTCAGACAGTGGCTGTGATCATTGTTATGGGTCCTTTTGTTGATGGACTATTTCATGGAGTCTTGTTATTTGGTTTTAGCAATCCTTTTCAGGCTTCGCAGTATAGTTCTGTCTTGCCCTGGTATCAGCAATCAATTGTGACTCTCTTGATTAATCGTCCAGAGATAAGTTTGCTGGCCATACCCGCTGTTCTCTTTACTTGGTTCTGGATGGTGGGCATGATGAATACAGTGAACTGGATCGATGGTTCGGATGGGCTTGCTGGAGGCGTGGTGGCGATTACAGGAGTTTTTATCGTCATTATTAGTTGGCGTATGGGGCAAGATACAATTGCCATCCTCTCGGCTATCTTCACGGGGGCTGTGCTTGGTTTCCTGCCCCACAATTGGAATCCTGCAAAGATTTTAATGGGAGATAGTGGCTCACATTTTCTGGGTTTGGGCCTAGCGGTACTTTCAATTATTGGAGGAGCCAAGGTAGCTCTAGCACTGATGGTCATGGGACTGCCAATTGTGAATATTGCAGTAGTTATTATTAATCGCCTCAGGAATGGTCAACGTCCCTGGCACTATGATTCGACACATTTGCATGATCGTTTGCGTGTGGCAGGTTTCAATCCCAGACAGATCTGCTATGTTTTCTACAGCTTGACAACAATTTTTGGTATTCTTGCCCTCAATCTCTTCCATTTCTACAAGCTTATCGGCATAGCCCTGGTAGTATTGACGATGGTTGCTTTGATTATCTGGATCGACCGTCGGCAGCAGAGGCGTAATCCTCCCGTGGCCCAGCTTTTGCATAGCTCGGACAAAGAAGCTCCATCGGTTTCT
>CBJMBI010000848.1:0-1853 GCA_966427955.1 uncultured Ktedonobacterales bacterium | reverse complement strand
AAATTAATGACAATCTTAAACAAATTTTAAATGCTAGACAAGAAGAGGTTCGTAGTCATAACTTAGATGCCACGCAGGAACCCTTTCAAAGGCAAAAAGGGTCTATGCGAAAGTTACTAATCCAAAGATCATCTAGAATACCCAGTTATGGAGCTTCAAGGCAGCAATCAGCTGAATTTAAACGTGATTCTAGCTATAGAGATGATCCAGCAGTCTGGGAATTAATTAAAGACCGCCAACGTTGCGATGACAGAATTAGAGAAGAACTCCAACGTTGCGATGACAGAATTAGAGAAGAACGCCAACGTTGCGATGACATTAACCGCTATACACACACAATTCTTGGTATGGTTATTATTGGATGTCTTGCATATATTTACCATCAACATAGAAGACTTTCTGAAAAAGAAAAAAAGCTTTCTGAAGTCAAAGAAGAAAATGTTGAAGCTAAAATTGCCGTAGCAAAAGAGGAGATTAATACTAAAAGGGAACAAGAGAAGTCTCATTCTAATACAATAGAAAATAAAAGGTTACGTCTCCTGGTCGAGGAACTTCAGGAAGAGAACGATTTCCTAAGATCACAATTGATTCCTGCTGCTCGTCCTCTAACAGATGAATTCAAGAAGTGGCGTTCATCAAGCGAAGCAAGCTCCAGAGATACCTCACGACAATCTTCTCAGCATGGCAGTGATAAAAAGAGAGAAAAGTCACAGTAATCAGGAAAGACAAGCGCAGTATTCTCTCAAAAATCTGGCCCCACCTAGATGGCCAACACCCTCAGGTTATGTTCTCTCAAATTATTGAAAGGAGACGTTCATGTAGGGGGCAACACCACCCAGCATGAAAACATCGTTTTCAGAGGAGAAAAAATCATGCGATACAGTGAACTGGGAGGTAAGCCTCTAGCACTACAATCCGATCGGTCTCGCAGCCGCAAGCCTCTAGCACTACAATCCGATCGGCCTCGCAAACCCAAGCCTCTAGCACTACAATCCGATCGGTCTCGCAAACCCAAGCCTCTAGATTCGACGAGTTCAAGTGCACAAGATGGAGATATGGGCTCGCATGAGGAATGTCCCCGTATTTTGGGAAACTACCACCTAACGAATATGAGGCAGCGTTTAGGGTCGGCCGGTAGCGATTGCAAGATTTTTCGTTGCATATCAACTGAAAAAAATACTCCACGAGAATACGTGGTCAAAGTGCTACTGAAGCCAAACCCAAATTGCGAGACACTTCAGAGGGAAGCAGAGATACATAAAAAGCTCAATCACCCAAATATCCTGCCTTTCCGACATTTTGGCCAGACGGAGAATGGGATTGAGTACTTGGTGATAGACTATGCTCAAGGAGGAACACTATACGATATCCACCCTCCTGGCGAGCGCTTAGACCCAAAGTTGATGGTCTACTATCTAAAGCAGATAGCTGATGGATTAGATTATATACACAAGCAAAATGTGATGCACCTAGACCTCAAGCCTAGCAACATTTTGGTGAAAGAAATTAAAGTACCATTCGAGCGTACACTCTTAATTTGCGATTTTGGTGCTTCTAGAATTTACCAGCATACAGATCCTAACGATAGCGTAATGGCTGGCACAAAATACATCGCCCCTGAGTACCTAGATAATAACCCTACCTTTGCTAGCGATCAGTATTCACTTGGGATTATGGTCTATCAGTGGTTGATTGGCTCTGCCCCTTTTGAGGGTTCTGGCGACGAGATCAGAGAAGGCCATAAACATGGTACACCTCCGTCACTTTGCGAGCAGTTCCCAGACATTTCACCTGCAATCGAAAAGGTTGTTCTCAAAGCTCTAGAAAAAGATCCGAATGATCGCTATCCTGAC
>CBJMBI010000847.1:0-1861 GCA_966427955.1 uncultured Ktedonobacterales bacterium | reverse complement strand
AAATAGCACAAACATGCCATAGATAATCCTTTCTGGGGACCCATCCAAATCTCAGGGATTGGGAGGAAAGAAAGGCACCGCAAGCTCTTACCCACTGTCGTCCCTGCAAAAGCCAAGAGGCTCTTCTCAAGAAATTGCTCTGATCTGCCTCCGGAAACCCGGTGATGTGTGCCAGGGCATCAGTTATCTGGCGGCATATTCTCTCGGCACTGGATAAGGCCCACTCTTGTCCCTCTCTACCCCTCGTACACCTGTTTAACCAAGAGATTTGAGAGCGACAGGCTTAGGCAGGGACGAGAGTGGGCCTTCTACACACCCATAGGCCAGAACTTGAACACTTCCTGATAATGTAGCTCGATGACGATCCTGGCTGAGTCTGGTTAGGTGAGCTTGGTGAAACGCGCCTCCCGGCTGCTCACAAGCCCATCCACGCGCGACGGAGATCGGGTTCCTGACTATCCGTGATCTGTTCTTTCCTACGATTATGTCACGCGAAAGAACTGAAGTTTGCACGGCCAGCCTCCTATCTGTGGTTGAGCCATGCTCTAGCAGGTTCACCGTGAGCCAGCTAGAGTATCCAGGAATATTGCTCAAAGACATACATTTGATACCAGAACCAATTGCAGTTGAGCTGATTCCCTCAAGCGGAAGGAGAGGGATTCGAACCCCCGGGGCTGTTAACCCAGCTGTTTTCAAGACAGCCGCAATAGACCACTCTGCCATCCTTCCACGCATAACTATACCACAACTGTGGCAAAATTGGAAGGGGGTATGGGAAGAAAGTTTTTCTGTCAGGATCATGGAAAGATCAAGCCTTATCGCCTTGAGCTAAGATTATCCCTGTCATTGTGCGAAGCACGCATGAGTGGATTGTCCCCTCAACGAGGTCTAGGTGGGCCTGACAGAGTTCATCCATCCCAGCAAGACGCACCCCTTTTCAGAAATAGATAGAAATACTATCGTACTCGAAAGGAAAACAGAAATGCTGCGATACAAAGTGGGACATCGTGTAACAGTTATTAAACTCAATCCACGGGGAGAGGAAAAAATTCGCTATTCAGGTCGCATTGTCGAGCATCTTGCGAATGGGGTTGTACTGCTAGCAAACTGGACGTTGCCAATGCAAGACTTGGGGTATACACGTTTTGAGCCACAGGATCAGTTTAGAGAGTACTATTATACCAATCGCTGGTTCAACATTTTTTCGATTAGCAGTGCAATTGGCATACATAAGGGCTGGTATTGTAATATTGCCGAACCAGTTCAACTTGGTAGAGATTCTATTTGGCAAGTTGATCTGTTGCTAGATGTCTGGGTGAATCCTGCTGGAGAGTCTCTGATTCTAGACGAAGATGAATTTGCTCTTGCAGATTTGAGTGAGAGACAACGGATTGGAGCCAATGCGGGTCTACGGATGCTACTCCAAATGTTGGAAGCACGCCAGGAAGTTTTTTCTGGTCTTGCAAGCCTCTAGCGGTTGCAGTGAAAGCTGCGTGCGTGGTTCGGAGGGAGACCGATGGAAAAGGACGAATGACGCACCTCGTCAGCGGTCTACCCTACAACGTCCTCATCCGTTGCCCACTGTCGTCCCTGCCAAACCAGAAATCTAAAGGGGCAGGAAGTGTCCCACAGGTATCCCCCGTGGGGTAGCTGTAGAAGCCCCTGCTCTGCTGATCACGGCATGGGGTGCTTCACAGTTGGGCAATAACCGATTTACTAATGGCACGCAAAGTTGCAAAGACACCTTTGCCTGCAGAGGCAACTGCCTCAAAGCTAGGAACACGACGACGATTGAGGTAGCGTTCAAGGACTCCCACTGGAAGGGCATTGGGCATATCGCGTTTATTCCACTGCATAATCA
>CBJMBI010000846.1:0-1863 GCA_966427955.1 uncultured Ktedonobacterales bacterium | reverse complement strand
CACAAAATGTTATGACCAATCGGCTTGTCATGAGGCGCAAAAAGAAGGAAGCTTCTTTTTTTATGGCCACGCGCAAGTCTGATCTTCATAAAGCGACATTCTACCCCAGTGACGACTACCTCTCCACGTTTGTGAGCCATGCCCAGGAGGTCTAGAAAGTACGGGGCGCTGCATGCGAACGGAATCACAATGAATCATCAACCAAATGAGACAAGATCAGAAGCTTTAGCTCAACCTGATCCTGCAAAGCAAAAAGACCGACAGCACAGGCTTCCCTCGCAGCCTCGCTCCTTGCTGGTAGGTTGGATTCTCCTCCTGCTGCTTGGGGCATTCTTTCCCTTTGCATCATTTTCCGACCTTGTGGCAGATGCAAGGTCCGGCCTTCCCTCTGACCATTTAGAAGCCTTCCAAATGCTTGCAGGCATCTCATGGACCGGCGCAAAGCTTTCATCACCCAAGATCACACAGTACATTACCACACTTGAGATAGCATATGCTGTCCATGAACTGGTCTTTGGACTCCTCTTTCTCATCATAGTTGCCATCCCGTTTCGACGACGTGCTCGTTGGGCTTGGTGGGCCTGTTGGGTTCCCATGCTCGCGAACCTCACCTACACATTCACCCTTGCCCACTACAGCACCACGACGCTCGTGTACAGCCTGATCGCTGATGTGACCTTACCTGTCATCTTATTGCTCCATATTCCTGCTTTTTTTTGCACGTCAAGGAGAACCCACTAACGTTTTCGTCCAAAAATGTTCTTCGCAAAAAACCATCTGCACGGCTTTTTGGGCGAAGACATGACCATCCTCACACGTTGACATGCTGTGAAGCACACGATGGTACAAATTTCAGTACCTCAAAAGAAGTCAATTTACGGAGTGTTGGCAGAAGAAATCAGATGGGAGGCTGTAAAATAACCTCTATGGCTAGTCGTTGGAGCTGGCCTTTTCTTTTTGCAAATTGACATGTCACGAACCAAACTCATAGTTGATATCAATGAGTGAATAAACTTGTCGTCTCACCGTGATACTTTTAACTTTTTTATTATTAAAAGCCTTTGGATGCTGAGCCAGCAGGTAAAATTTCGATTGAGCCGTAGGTGTTCCTGCGAGTGCGATAAATGCATCAGTACCAGCTAAAAATTTCCTCTCTCCCTCTTTCACTGATCCATCTTTGTCCTTTTCTTCAGGAAAGAAGAGTTTTACTGTGTTTATTGTCTCTTCATTGGTAATAGTATCATCACACCAACATTTGAGATTAAATTTCGACATGTCCTTTTTTAAATGTTTCATGGCCAAACAAATTTGATTAAATATAACCTCTGAAAAATCAAGATTTTCCTCACTATCTTGATAGTTATGTTTATTATCTATTCCAACAATTTTTCCATTTTCCACATCTATTTCATTATCATATTTTCCGGAAGAATTTTTAGAAACAATTCCTACTACATAATTTTTAAGATTTATATCATTGTCGAAGTTCTTTGTAAACTCTTCAAAAGTATCCCTATCCTTGTCTTGGTAGCGTTCTGCTTCTTGTTGGTACTTCTGCATTTTGTACTTTCCCCTGTCAATTGCCTGCGCTATCTTTATCTCATCAAGAGAAGGTCTCTTAATGGGTTGGTCTGAAGATCGCGCTAGTCTGCGTAGCACATCATCTGTATGACGACGAGTTCCCTCTGCTTCTGAAGATTGCCCTGCATCATGAAATCTGTATCTACCCATAATTCTCTAAGCTCCTTGAGGCTCCAATGTATGCAATACGCTCTTTATGCTCTCAAGTGTAACAGGATAACATTGCTGTGTCCATGCCAAACTCTGGACAACTATAAGACAATTCGGTGGTGCTCATTCTTT
>CBJMBI010000845.1:0-1863 GCA_966427955.1 uncultured Ktedonobacterales bacterium | reverse complement strand
AAATTGTCCCCGACATACATACAAAGACAGAAAGTGGACACTTTCCAGTCCATCCACGCCAGAGGTTCTGGTGGATAATTGGCCCGGGATTACTCTCAGGAACATCTGGAAATGATCCATCAGCAATTTCAGCCTATGCTGAGGATGGAGCAATTGTCGGTTATGGACATCTCTGGTTGATATTATTATCCACACTCTTCTATCAAGCTGTACAATTCGCCTGCGCCAAGATTGGACGCATCAGCCAGAAAGGACTGCCATCGCTCTTACGTGAGCACTATGGACGTCCAATAGCAATTTTTGCTTCTCTTTTGCTTATTATCACCAATGTGACGTTAATTGGTGCTGATCTGGCTGCCATTGGGAGTGGATTACAGTTGATTATAGGCATTTCATATCCATGGTTTATAATACCAATTGGATTAGTTCTTTGGTATTTAACAGTCTATTACGACTTTGAGGCCTTCAAAAAAACTTTTCTCTTCTTAAGCCTTGTGTCTATTGCTTATATTCTGACCTCTTTTGTTTCTCATGTGGATTGGAAGACAGTTCTAACAGACACCTGTATGCCACAGTTCGATCTCACATTTAATGGCATTAGTAGCGCAGTGGCATTGCTGGGAGCAACGATTTCGCCCTATTCAATGTTCTGGCAAACACAAGGAGAAATCGAACAACGGCGTCTTGGCTCACTTAGACAACAAGTGTATACTGCCAAAATTGATGTAGCTAGTGGCACCATCAGTGGGAATCTTATCGCCTATTTTATCATTGTTAGTACCTCTGCAACCCTCTATGCTCATCATATGACTATTACAACGGCAGCAGAAGCAGCACATGCTCTTGAACCTTTAGCAGGCCCTCTGGCTGGCTATCTTTTTGCGCTTGGCTTGATCGGATCAGGACTTGTAGCCATTCCTGTATTATTAGTTAGCACCTCTTATGCAGTTGTTGGAGCTGCTGACTGGCCATCGGGTTTCTCGAAATGTCTTTCACAAGCCAAAGGCTTCTACACTATTCTCACGAGTGTCTTAGTAGTGGGCATGAGTATTGCATTGTTAAAAATCAATCCCATTCACCTGATCTTCTGGGCTAACGTGGTTGCTGCAATTATGGCTCCTCCGCTCGTCACTGCCATTTTGCTCATTGGTAACAATAGAAAAATTATGAAGGGTCAATGTTTGAGCTTGCTCCATAATATTGGGTTAGTGCTGATTATCCTGATCTTGATTGGTGCTGTCAGCCTGCTGCTCTATAGTATGGCCACAGGTCAAGGCAGCTAGTAAGGAAGCAGTAAAAATCGCCAATTTACCTGAAACTTTTCCTCCGACCTCATCGTGTCCTTTAGTATCCCTTAAGGCGGCGTGAAAATCCCTTGCTTTAGCTACCAGGACGAGACAGCGCATGCTCCTTTTCTACTACCTACAACTAGTGTAGCTGTACCAGTGAAGATAGTTGCCGATAAGGAAAATAAGCAAAAAAGATTTGCGCTCGTTCTTGTTTTGTTACTAGACCAACACCCTAGAAAGGAATAACAGAGAATGGCTCTCGAAGACTATATGGAACCTGAAATAGCCGTTACTGCCGCTGTAACGGCAGCAGTCTTGTCGCCACAAGGGCGTAGAGTTATTCGTCGTAGTGCTGTCTATGGACTGGCAGGCATTATTGCTGTAGGTGACGCGATATCCTCATTTTCACGTAATATCAAGAATGGTATTCAAGAGGCAAGTACTGCAGCTATACAAGCCACTCGCCGTACAATGGAAGAAGCCAAAGCAGGCGCGGCAGAAGCAGCCAAGGAAGCACATACCAATCATAGCGAGTCCAGTGGTGAGATTCCCGCAACACAGTAGGCTGAGCTAT
>CBJMBI010000844.1:0-1864 GCA_966427955.1 uncultured Ktedonobacterales bacterium | reverse complement strand
CAGAACTTCGATGCTTACACAACCAAAAATGTCGCGTCAGGATGGGCAACAGACCGCCTTGGAAATGATCGACTCGTGATTGTGTGGCTGTGTAAAGCGACGCGCTAGAGCGATTATGGAGGCAAAAGAGACAGGTGTTGATTGTGTGTGGTGTAGAAGGTGTATGACGAGTTTTGGAACGTGGTGAAAATTGATACCTACATCTATTGACAGCGCTAGCGCTATCGATATATACTAAGAGAGTAGTAAACGTAATGAACAAAGGAGAGATGCAATGGCGCTCATCGAACAAAAAGCGAAGGTACAGCGGAACAAAACACTCACACATGCAGTTATTAGCGTTCCATACAATACTCAAGTTATTGATGCAATTAAAGCTATTCCTGGTTGGAAATGGCACAATGAAAAGAAACTATGGACAGTTCCCATTGATCAGATCGAAGTTGCTCGCGCTGCTATCCGCCCATACTATCAAATCGAAGGCGAAGAGAGTCAGGTCCAGTGGAAAACTATTAAACTGCACATCACGTTTGAACAGAACAAACGCCACGCCTATCGCAAATGTGTTCTCATTGATGGTACTGACCTCCTCAATGTCGATCATGGCAATCTCATTCGTTACTCGTCTGATTTTGACATCTTAGAAGATGAGGGTGGTTTTACCTCTGGTGATGAGCGAGCATACTACTGGGCTGTTGAATATCACCTGACCGTGAAGATGCGCAAAAATGCAGTCATTGAAGCGGTACGTGGAACATGCAAGGAGGAGGAATAATGCAAGGTTTCTATACTCCTGCACAACTTGCTGAGATGTTAGGAGGTGGTGAAAGTACCTATAGACAGAAAGCGGCAAACGGTGTCTACAAACATGCATTTAAGCAGGGAAACACATGGTTTATCTCCCTGCTAGATGTAAGTGGTATAGGTAGAGGTTATGATAAAGAATTTGCAGAGCCTTTGCGCCTGAGCGTCGATCATCTCAGTGATCCAAGTGATATTGTTCTTGCTCAAAATAGTGATGATCGATACGGCATTTACATTTCTGATGATTGGTATGGAGCTAGCCAGGCTTTACAAATTCTCAAGTACCTTGAACAACATCGAGAGTGGTTAGAACAAAGAGCAGTAGAGAATAATGCTCTCAGTCACATTCGAGTGATCATTAAAGCGTCCATGAAAGAATCTGATCGCCCGGTATGGGCAGAGATTCGACGCAGTGGTAACTCAATGAGCAATCCGCGAGATCAGAAGATGCGTATGGGACTCTCATCAGAGCAAGAAGCGGTATACAAAGCAGCCTATCAACTCGTAGCCAGTGGCGATATTTTGGCGGCTGAGTCGGAATTGAAAAAAGTGTTCGATTGGGTCAAAGTCGAGCAGTAAAGAAAGAGAGAAAGAATAATGGTAACTTGTAAAGGTTGTAATGAGCAGACAGATGAGCAATTGCATTGTATCCTCTGTAAAAGGCCAATATGCGACAATTGCCGTAGTTATGGTGCATATATAGACCGTGAATATGCCGCGTGTAAGGGAAGATGTGGAAATCGCGTTATTGCACAACTCCGCACTATGACAGATGAGCAATTGAGCAAGCAGTAAGGAGAGTCGCGTATGCGCTTGTGACGGGTTCGGTAATTATCGCTGATGCCAACAAAGCCGCTTCAGCCAAGAACGAAGCGGCTTGCTATTTCTTCTCCTCCTGTTGTTCCTCACTCTCCTGCCCTGCCTTTGCCATTCTCTCCAGCGCTCGCCTCGTGAACAACGTGTACTTCAGCACAACGATTACCCCAGCGCCTCCAATAATCGAACCGGCTGCAAATGCAACTGCCGGCTTCAGCATCGGCCGCAGCGCTTCGGAACCGAG
>CBJMBI010000843.1:0-1865 GCA_966427955.1 uncultured Ktedonobacterales bacterium | reverse complement strand
CATTGTATATTCTATCTATTTCTCGATACAAATAAGGCATAAGCGACTCAACTCTGATCGTGTTATAGTTTAGCTTTGCACGTATTTCTCGAATCACATCATCTTTTTCTTCTCTCCTCTCTTGTGATTCTGACAGTTCCTTCGCTACTAATTTGGGCAACATCTGTTTCATATGATCGATTTTTCTAATATGCTCATGATACATCTGTTGTAATATTTGGTGCGTTCCCATGTGCGGTGGTTTCCAACCGCGTGGCTTTGTTGTATTCTTGAGTTTAAGAACCATCTTGCAGAGCGAAAGAGTTTTTTGAAGCTCGCTTGTTTCTCTTAATTCTTTTCCTACATCTGGAATGATCTTCATTATTTTAATATATAAATTATCTATTTTATACGAATGAGACTTAAGCTGACCATACGAGATCTGATGGTTACCTAGCTTTCTTATTTCTTGAGTTATCTCACTTTTTTCTTCTGACGGCTCCTTCGCTAGTATCCTGGGCAATACCTGTTCTATACACTCGATTTTTTCAATCTGATTAAGATACAATTCATCCTCTGTTTGATCATTTCCTGTTTTTTTCGTTTTGTTCACCACCTCATTCTTGAAGCGTAAAAGAGCTTCTTGGAGTTCATTCAATTCCCTTTCCTTGCTTCTATCAACCTCTTCAACCATTTTTCCCTTTCTATCGATACCGGGTAAGGAGCTACTTCCCTCAAGAGAAGGTTCCTTCTTGTTTATATTAACCTCTTCAGCTCTTTTGCGCAGCATATCGACACTGGGGCGACTTCTTTCAAGAGAAGGTGTTACCTCATGAAGCTTATGATCTTTCATAGTAAATTCCTTTGCTAATTAGAACAGTATTATGATCTTTATACTAAAAATATTGCTCAACGTACACCAGATCTATTGTATGAGAAACTAACTCATTTTGTTGAGAGGAAAAGAGGGACAGTTTCTAATACCTTTTTGCTAGTACTCTCTTCCCAAGCTAGCTCAACGTGGGCTAGCCAGAAGAGATAGAGAGCACCATAACTCACTCAGCCAATGGATTATACGTCGACCTGGGATCGTTAATCAGACGTGAGACTGGTCTTGCAGTCATTTCATCGCTCTTATAGGGGACTAGCAGAGACAAAAGAGCACGCTCATCGTGCAATGTTGGATCAAGCCAGATCTCACGCGCCTCAGGTGTTAGAATGGCAGGCATGCGGTTATGAATAGTGGCAAGGAGTTCGTTTGGCTGGGTTGTAATAAGAGTGCAAGTACGTATCTGCTCTCCATCGGGACTGCGCCAGCTATCCCACAAGCCTGCGAAGGCGAAGGGCTGCTTGCTCTTTAGCATTATGTACATCGGTGTCTTGGATTTGGTGCCGGCTTCCTGCCTCCACTCATAAAAACCGTCGGCAACTACCAGACAACGCTTGCTGTGTAGAAGTCGCTTAAAGCTAGGTTTCTCCGCGAGGGTTTCCGCACGTGCATTGATCATACGAGAACCAATACTCTCCTCTTTGGACCAGGAAGGGATCAATCCCCAACGCAGCAGATCTAGCTGCAAGCTCCCATTGTTCATGACTGTCACCACATCCTGCGTGGGAGCTATATTATAACGCGGCGGAACCGTCTGTAAGCTAGCCGGGACTGCTATAGTCTTGGGACTCATGATGGTCTGGGCAATTGTCTGAATATCGTGTGTAAGTGTGAAACGACCACACATATTTGGCTCCTTATCTTCCATATGGAAAGTGCAACTGAAACAGTTTTTGCCTGCTCACCTAGTTACTTTTCCTCCTATTCTTCCTCCACACCCTACAATCGGTTAAACCTGATTGTAACCAACGGCTGTGTCTATACGTAAGTCGCATAG
>CBJMBI010000842.1:0-1868 GCA_966427955.1 uncultured Ktedonobacterales bacterium | reverse complement strand
AAATACGAGAAAATATCACTGCTAACGTTAGCAGTGAGCAAAGTGACTCGTCTCACTGGTCAAAGAGTCTCACCCACTGGTGAAAGTAACAATCTACTGCTACCACTGGTAGCAATCTACCACAGGCCAAAGAGTCTCATCCTCTGGTCAAAGAGCGTACCATCTGCACTGGCCTGTAGAGCGGCGTGAGCTTGACATTTAAGGGCAATGATGAGATAATTGTAGTGCCTACAAATTGGCGATAATGTCCATTTTATGGGCACTACGAAAGGAGATGATATGTACATCCGGTGGAAGATAAAGCCAAGGGCCAACGAATACGAGAATGGTAGAAGAAATAAGCCTGTCAATCTGCATGTAGCCTATTTGGTCGAGTGTCATCGTGTGAATGGCAAGCCTAGGCAGAAGACAACGTATCTGGCATCAATCAAGGATAAGTATCTAAATGCACCTGCACACCAGCGATACTTCTGGAGACGCGTCCGTGCCGTTTTGCAGACGCTTCAATTGGGCGAGAATGACGTAAAGGTGCTAGAGGCACGGTTACATCAACGTGTACCGGAATTGTCAGAGGAAGAAGCTAGGCGAGCTGAAGCACAAATCATAGCAGAAATAAACCGCAAGTATCGTTAGTGTAGTGCTTACAAAAACGTAATAATTCCATTTTTATGGGCACTACACAGAGGAGACAACCACATGGATGACATAGAAGGTGAGGTCCTCAGGACCTCACCTAAGAAGAAACGTAATCCACAGATGAGAGACCGCGTAGCGGCTCGTATGAAATCTGTTGGTAGTGGACTAGGTAGTGGGAGGTCTCTTGAGAGAGCGCAATATGTAGTAAAAGTTGCCAATGCGCTTAAAGAAAAGGGAAATGTAGCAGAGGCACAAATTTTGCTTGACGCACTTAATAGCGATAAGAACCTTAGAGGGACGTATGAGATAGCGAGACTGCCAGAAGAGATATTGCTAGCTTTATGTGAGGTAGTCATTGCTAGAGAGGCCTGCGACCTGCTAGAAGCAAAAAAGCTTGTGGATGCATTAAGAAAAGAGCAAGACGGGATTGAAGATAAGGTCATGATAGAGCGTGCAAAGAATGGCATGTACAGGATAACCTCTCGTAGCAAGACAACGGTCCTGCTCTCTGCTCAGGACCTGATAGAGTTGTCGGCAATCATTCAATCCAACATGGTAGAGTTGCAAGAGCAAGCCAGTGAGGACCTAGGGACCTCAGCAGAGTAGCTAGTCCTCTGCTCAGAAGACACCCGCTCGTGTATGGGCGGGTGTTCTTTTTGTCTAGACTCTGTCCAAGTAACCAGCAAAAAGAAAAGCACCCGTGTGTGGGTGCTCTATGTTTATCGGCGTGGGTAAAGTTACTGGTGACAAGGACACTCAGGACGTTCGCACTGGCTGAAGCTCACACCATGCCTCTTCCAGAATGCTATAGCACCCGCCTGTTGTTCGCTGGTCAAGAAGCGCTCTTTCTCTATCGTTCCATCCTTGCGAACGCGCTTGTTTCGTTCTTCAAAGCGTACCCAATCTTTTATGAGTACACTTCCATCCTCGGGTACGTCGGGCCCGTGTATGAGTCCTTTGCCAAGTCCAATGTTCATGTGGTCTCTAAAGGTTTCTCTTCTTATCCCATGGGCAAGCCCAAACTCAGTAGCCAGTATGCAATCTTCTGGCAATCCTGTATCCTTGCGACGTGTGTATGCTCTCTTTGGCTCTACAATCGAAATCTGAGAGACTTCTTTTTGAGGTATATCAGAAACGAGCTTTATCTCAACAGGCTGTACAGTGACTTGCTCATGTATAGCAGGTTGCCTTTCAGCCCATGGCAGGACGTTTTCACGAGAAAGCTGAATTCC
>CBJMBI010000841.1:0-1874 GCA_966427955.1 uncultured Ktedonobacterales bacterium | reverse complement strand
ATCGATTTCATCTGCCCGTTGCATACGAGCCAGTCTCTCCTGATCCATAGAATGCTCACCTTTCGTATGGTCTCCAGTAAATTCTCTGCCTTATGAAACAGTACCACGCTGAAGCCAGTCAGCTAACCGAGTTTCGGCTAGCTCAATCTTAGCAGGAGGAGTCTTCTGTGTCTTTTTCTGAAAACATTCAAGTGCTAACAGGATATGACTATGGCTCCCCACTGGGGAAAACAAGAGGCGATAGATATTAGTATCATACGAGATTCGTACTTCCCAAATATCCCCACGCAACTTGCGTGCAATGGAGAGACCATCACGTTCAACACGCTTCATGGCAGCAGCGATTTCGGCAACAACGGGTAAAGGCTGCGCGCGGAGAAAATCCAAAGTGGGACATGCTCCACTCTTGGTTCTATAGTGACGCCAACGCCTCTTGCTCATTGCATCCTCTTTCCCTTTACTCACAGTATAGCCAATTGGCTATATTTTGTCAAGGGAGAGGTTGTGCTATCGTGCTACGAGTCCACGTCATTTTCTTATACACAGAGACAGCGGACGCGATAATGACCTTTGACGTTTTCATCCAGCAACCGGTAAGCAGGACAGCGGGAACGCCTTGCGTCAGCTTCAGCAGGCTTATCATTAGGAGAGGAACCCGCTTCGCATGTAAGATAGAATCCCAATTTATCGTGCCCATCGTCCTCCCACCATCTACCGTTTGGATGAGGCTCCCCACACCCACGCCACAGGTGAAGAGATCTTCCCCCGACAACCTCTCACCATGATGCTGTATTGACTATATGAAATACTTTGGCATTCTAAAGTATCTACAGAACGACTTCTCACGTCCCGGCAACACTTTTTTTGATGTGTTATAATTGATACCAGTGAATGCAGAGACGGTGTATGGCCCGAGAGCATCCCAACCATCACCTGACCGCTCACATTCGTCTTTCCACTTCTTTATTATGAGTCCGTATGTAGGTTAATAAAGTCTTTTGAAAATAATAGGTGAACAATCATGTCTCTGTCAGACCATACTGAAAAAAAGCTGGCCCATTTGACACTTCAAGCCCCCTCCTCCCACTTCCAGCCACGCCCACCTACGCATGCAAGCCTGCCACTTGCGCCTCTTGGCAGCCAAAGTCTGCTTGCCTTCCAAAGACTCCAAGGTTGCTCAGTTCTGCCCTCCGCTTGCCCTTCCTGCTTGTGAGAAGGAGATGACGCGTTTTTGATTTTCTTTGATTTAAGAAAGGGAAAAATAGCATGCCATTCAGGGAAATCAATAGGCCATCGGATGTCCATTCAAATCACGCGGCACCAAACCGTCTCGATTTTCTCCGTCTCATTGCAGAACGGAAACGCCCAGCACTTCCTCAGGAGAATGAGATACTAGTTGGTGAGGATGGCAAGCCTCTTGAAAAGCTGCAACTGGACCCCGAACGCGAATTTTTGCCGGGAGGGATGCGGAGGGGTGATCAAGCAAGTACGAGTAGGGACGCTGGAGCAGAAGATGATAGCCTTGCTAGAGCAAGTGATCTCCTCGATCAGGCACGTAGCTACAGAGAGCAGGGCAAGTACTCCGAGGCCGAACCGCTCTACAAACGTGCCCTTGCCATTCGCGAACAGAAGCTCGGCCATGACCATCCAGACACCGCTACCAGTCTCAACAATCTGGCTTTGCTTTATGACAACCAGGGCAAATACTCCGAGGCCGAACCCTTGTACAAGCGTGCCCTGGCCATTTATGAGAAAAAGCTCGGCCATGACCATCCAGACACCGCTACCAGTCTCAACAATCTGGCTTCGCTCTACAAGGACCAGGGCAAATACTCCGAGGCCGAACCCTTGTACAAGCGTGCCCTGGCCATTTA
>CBJMBI010000840.1:0-1880 GCA_966427955.1 uncultured Ktedonobacterales bacterium | reverse complement strand
CGGGGCTGCGTCGGTAGAGTTCAACCAACTGATACTTTGTGCTTATCAGTACATAGCATAGATTGCATGTGATAACTGTAACTTCGGCTTGACGAATAACCCGTGTCCAGCTATGATACCTCTGCAGGAAGACTCAGTTTTCTTCGCTCTTGCCAATTTTATCCTCTATAGAAAGAATATTTTCATTATCAGCTATTAGAAGCAGAATGGGTCTAGTAGAGGCGCTGAGCGAGTCTAGCTAACCACCAAACTACAGGGAGTAGATTGAAACATGTTATTTGAAGGATATCAAAAAGAGCATCAGGCTCATAGCCCAGTGCGTGCACAATATTTAAGAATTAAGCAGCAAAATCCCGATGCCATTCTCTTCTTTCGCATGGGCGACTTTTATGAAATGTTCGATGATGATGCTGAAATCGTAGCTCGTGAACTGGAAATAGCTCTGACACGCCGCGATTTTGGTCGTGGCGAAAAATCACCTATGGCTGGTGTCCCGCATCATGCCGCCGATGGCTATATTGCACGCCTCGTGAGCAAGGGCTATCGTGTTGCCATTTGCGAGCAGACCAGCGATCCAGCTCTCTCTAAGGGATTGGTCGATCGGGAAGTTGTGCGTATCGTGACTCCTGGTACAGTGATTGATCCCGCTATGCTGGCGGCTAAGCGCAATAATTTTCTAGCAGGGGTCGTGGCTGGTCGGGATGCCGTTGGGATTGCCTATATCGATATCACTACAGGAGAATTCGCCGTTACCCAGTTCAGTACATCCGAGCCGCAGCTTGCCATCCAGCAAGAGATCGCTCGTGTTGGACCTGCCGAGGTACTAGTGGAAGCTAACTATAGTCGCCAGGGAAGTCGCAAACGGCGTTGGCTAGCGGCTGTGATGAGTGAGAAACAGGTGACCAAAGTTGGCAATAATGGCAATCCTAATGCGGAGATACCAGATGTTGAAGAGGATGATGACGATGATGAGATTGCACCACTGGCTAAGGCGTTAGAGGGTATCGCTGGCCACGTCACGCCCTATGACGCCCGTTACTTTAGCGAAGATGATGCCCGCCATCGCCTCTTACGCCAGTTTAACGTTGCCTCTTTGGAGGGCTTTGGCTGTGATCGTCTCCCCTTGGCGATTCGTGCCGCTGGTGCGGTCCTGGCATATGTGCAGGAGACACAAAAGGGACTTTTACAGCAACTCGTGGCGCTAGAGACCTATTCCACCAGTGGCTTTATGACTCTTGATCCCTATACACGTCGCAATCTTGAACTCTTCGAGACTGGCCGCAGTGGCTCGACAAAGGGTTCGTTGCTCTGGGTTCTCGATCGCACCCGTTCTCCGATGGGGGGACGTCTCTTGCGACGCTGGATCGGTCAGCCGTTGCTCGATCTGGTTGCCCTACAACGACGTCAACAAGTCATCAGTGAATTGCTCCAAGATACTCTGCT
This sequence comes from uncultured Ktedonobacterales bacterium, assembly GCA_966427955.1. Lineage (GTDB taxonomy): Bacteria > Chloroflexota > Ktedonobacteria > Ktedonobacterales > Ktedonobacteraceae > DASYAN01. The sequence goes on along the minus strand of CBJMBI010000840.1, from coordinate 437 downwards.
CCAGGCTCGTCTGGGTGAGGCTCTCAAGAAGGCTGGTGATGTCGAACGCCTGATCAATCGTGTACGTCAACGTATCGCCACTCCACGTGATTTGGTAGCTCTTGCGAATGGTCTGCGTGCAGCCAATGAGGTACGCGCTTGTCTGTCAGAGGATGAGATCGCGCGTATGCCTGTGCTCGCAGCTATCATGCAGCGTCTGACCGATAACGAAGATATCATCACGCTTATCGAGCATGCCATTGTCGATGAACCGCCAGTGAGCATTACTGAGGGTGGGATTATCCGCGATCATTTTAGCAGCGAACTAGATCAGTTGAAGCAGGCCTCGCAGAATGGACGTCAGTGGATTGCCCAGATGGAGCAGCGTGAGCGCAAACGCACAGGTATTAACAATCTCAAAGTTGGTTTCAACAAGGCCTCAGGCTACTATATCGAGG
>CBJMBI010000839.1:0-1890 GCA_966427955.1 uncultured Ktedonobacterales bacterium | reverse complement strand
CCCTGCCAACACTTAACAGGGAGACGACCTAAAATAGCATTCGTATAGGAATATTCAGAGGATTCTTGTTCTTCTCTTTCCAGTTGCTCAATAAAGCCGAGTTCGATAGCACTCTTTTCGAAAAGACGACAAAGCTTTTCTTGGTAAGCTGGTTCTGGACTCCTGTGACCGCGTTCCCACCTGCTGATCATAGTGGAGTCTGCGCCTATAAGTTCTGCTAACCTACTCTGTGACCACCCTCGATTCTTCCGCTCCAGGCTGAGAAGATGATTGGGTTTCGTTGACTTCCTGGTCTGGCTCATGCCTAAGATCCCTCCCTACATGCTCGGTCTGTGTTGTATCTGGGCAAGTCACTAACTGTTTTTTCTGATGTGGTCCCTTTGGTCCTCGTTTACGAGGCTGTGCAAAGAAAGCTTTGAGAGAGTCTTCATAAACGCGCCATACCGTCCCAAACTTAATCCCCTCTACACGCCCGTTTCGTAGAAGACGCTGAATATATGCCGGGCTAACACTAACCAGCTCTCCAGCTTCATCAGTGGATAATAACACCCGGTCGCTTTCTATCCGTTGTGGCATTGGCTTCACCATATAATTTGTTCGTCTGTTGTGCACAACTATCTATTGAGAGTATAGCATCAAAAATTCTTTCTGACTACCCTTGACAATTTGTTTCGCTAGCCATACAATTTAATTATAATTTGTTTCGCTGGCTGTACAAACTTATGTTGGGATCAGTTTTTTGTGCATGGCAAGACGTCGTCAAGATATCGTCAAGGGATCGTCATTCAATGGAAGGAGATAATGAACTACACTAGAAGCATGCAAAGTTTGTGGTTGATGGCACAAGCGTTGCAGAAATCTAACAGTTTGCAATGCTGGCACAGGCCTGGAAAACCTTCCAGCATTGTAAAAAGCAGTAGTTATGTAGAGGTCGCTTTGATAGAAATGGCTAGTCAGTGTGATGGTAGCACACTGACCAGCGTTTGAGATTTGCCGTTCTCGAACATGCTTGATCTCACTTCTTAGTATGCGTGGTGAGTTTCTGCATGTCAAGCAAAGGAAAGGATGTTACATGCTAGAGATAGTTGATATCCCTGAGAGCTTGCCTGCTATTGCTCTTCTTCCTATTGCTAGTTCTCTCGATTTTTCGTGTCTTGATGATCGTCTGACTTCTCATCCAATGTTTGTTTCTGGTTACAGGTGTGGGTATGGTATCTACTTTGATGTCGAGAGTGCTGATCCTGGTGACATTGTGTATGGTGTTCCTGTAACGCGTATTTCTGTTATTGAAAGCATCTGCCGAAGTATCTTGGAGACTGATTATCATGGTGCATCTGATCTCTTTTTCTGGTCGGTTGGCGCATGCGCTGGTTTCCTTGCTGCTCTAGCACAGTATCATTGGAAGGAAGCTCAAGCTGGTTTAGTAGTACTAGCATCACTTGCTTGTATGATCCTGCTAGAGGTACTTGGATGCTAACAATCCTGTTTGATTGTACATCACATGTTACATACTGCTATGGTTTTGTCTGGTGCTCAATGAAGAGCATCAGGCATATGTCATTGTGCAACAAGACAGCTCCAATGGAAATACCTCTTTGTATAACTATAAATCATATGCTGCATGATATTTATCAAAACTCTCTACAGTCTACTTCATGCCTCATTTCTGAGAAGCGAAAGTTTGGCCTGTACAATTCTTTTCCATGTCAGACTACCCAAGGCCGAACTAGACACCAAAAACGGTCTGTAACCGAAATATTGGAATACGCTCCCCATAACCAAAACGAAAAGCATCCCATACCCCTTCCCGCCAACAGCTACGTCTTCCCATTCCACACAAACATTTGCTTCTTGCACGCCTGCACGCCCGAACGCCTGCACGCCGAACGC
>CBJMBI010000838.1:0-1893 GCA_966427955.1 uncultured Ktedonobacterales bacterium | reverse complement strand
GGGATGTTCTGTGGGACTTCCGCGTGAAGCTCCCGCATTTATGCGTGGGGAGTCGTCACAGCTATGACTCCTAGGTCTAGCAGTATCGTTTTTTTTATATCCAACTCACAGCTAGCAATCCAAGCAAGGCAACTGTAAGCGACCATACCGCAACTGGCCAGTTCTCCTTGAAGTATCTCCCCCATGAAATTTCGACCCCCTTACTCTTCAGAATCTCCATCCATATCAGGGTTGCTAGTGATCCATAGGGGGTCAGTTTCGGACCAACGTCAACGCCAATGATGATTGCGTAGATTGCCAGCATGGCAGGTTTCTTCACTGTTCCCAGCAATAAAACTCCGGCCAATGTGGCTGGCAGGTTATTGGTCAGAGCTGAGAGGAGCGCCATTAATCCCCCAGTTACAAAGAGTCCCGTTAGACTCTTCTCACCCGCAATCAAGTTATGTAGAGGCTTAATAGACAGAAACATAGCAATGATATTAGGGGTCATCGCTGCTGTAATGATGACAAACATGCCCAAGGCGTATATCAGCACCTCCCATGGAGCTGTAAATACAATCTCATGTGCGCGTCTCAGTCCTCGGAAATGCACAAACCCCAATACGACCAGAGCCACAGGTATGACAACGAAGCAGACTGGTTGGTGGAACAGCCCACCAATAATTAGGTACCCTACGATCAGGACGATGAGCGCCCCACAGCTTACTTTGAAGATCAATCTGTCCAGCAATACGCTGGCAGGATTCTCCAGGAGTGCGACATTGTAGCTAATCTTCTTATTGAACAATACAGAACGGAAATGGAATGCAAAGCAGATGATCACAACGCCAGCTGTTAATAGCATCGGCAAGGACATCTGCAGCATAAAACGGATAAATGGCAAATTATAGGTACTGGCAACGATAATGTTGGTGAGGTTATCTGGCACCAAAAACCCGCTAAACGCATCCGCTAGAAATCCAGCAGCAAAGATATAGGGCCACCAGATCTTCTGCTCTTTTGGAAATGTCTTTTTCATGAGCTTGACAACAATCGTGGTTATTCCCAGGATGGCTCCATCATTGCCAAGCAAAATCGTTACTCCAATCGTGAGAAGACATATGAGCACATAGAGCCGCCAGGGGGAGCCCCCCGCAGCTCGCGCCACACACAGAGCAGCCCACTCGAAAAAGTTGTTGGCCTCCAACGCCGCTGCTAGCATAAAGAGGCCGATCAAGGTGAAAGAAGCATCCCACACTCGCGAAACAATCGTCACGAGCATTGGTAATCCCACTAAACCCAATACCACAGCAAGCACTGCTCCCAATCCGGCAGGAATCCATACAGGCATCCCCTTTGGCCACCAGAGGATACGCGGACGCCAGATGATGCCAAGCAATACTACGCCTAAGATCACGAGTCCTGCAACAAATTCAAACATCAGTTTCTTCCCCTACCCATCCACTCCTGAGATGGATGAATCTCTCTCGTAGCGGTGACAGGCTCTGGGTGCCATTCACGAGAAACTGGCGAATGATTGCCTGCACCTGTAATATGATCAGTTCTAGGGCTGATCTCGCTTTCTATGCTATTTGTCCAAACAATCAATTTGTCCTCCTCGCCGAAATGACAGCTTCGGCGGCATGCTGTCATTTCAGTGCAATACGTTCAATGAGAGATGTGATGGGATCTGGCTCCGAGATGCGCATGTCAACCCACGATTCCCTGATGTAGTCAGACAGTTGGGGAAGCTGCTCATCCTCAGGTAAGATCATATGAAATTGTCCTTTCTCTTGTTTATGACAAAACAACTGTTGATTTACGGTGCCCTAAATACTACATCAAGGTCTTATCATTCTATGTTGCGTTCTCAAGAATTTCCTCTTTTTGTATAATAAAAATACATTTTTTCAT